>JAGRKS010000045.1 GCA_020442185.1 Hyphomicrobiaceae bacterium | reverse complement strand
ATCCTTTATGGGTACGCAGCCTAGGGCCTTACGATAACCTTGCCGATGGCTTCGCGGCGGTCGAGCACACCGATCGCCGCGGATATCTCGGCAAGCGGGAACACGCCATGGATACGTGGCGCGAGTTGCCCATCGGCAATCCAGCGCAACACGTCGGTCATATTCCGGCGATGCCCCGCGGGATCGCGCCGCACCGATTCGCCCCAGAATACGCCGAGGACGTCGCACCCCTTCAACAGCACCAGATTGAGCGGGAGCTTGGGAATATCGCCCGCTGCAAAGCCGACCACCAGGAATCTTCCCTGCCAATCGAGCGCGCGCAGCGCCGCTTCCGTGTGGATGCCGCCAACGCAATCATAAATGACATCGACACCCCGCCCGGCGGTGGCCTCGCGCAATGCGAGCTTCAGATCGCCGCTGTAATCGATACCGATGTCGGCACCGTGCGCGCGCGCGACGTCGAGCTTATCCGGCGAAGAGGCGACGGCAATGACGTTCGCCCCCATGCGGTTCGCAATTTCGACCGCAGCAAGCCCGGCTCCACCCGATGCGCCGAGAACCGCGACCGTCTCCCCGGCGCGCAATCGGGCGCGATCCTTGAGGCCATGGATCGCGGTGCCGTAGGTGATCGCGATACCGGATGCCACCTCGTCGCTGACACCGTCTGGTACCGCTACGCATGCCGCAGCCGCTACCGCCACCTTCTCGCGGGCGCCGCCATACCCGACATAAGCCGCGACCCGGTCACCAGGCGAGAAATCTCGAACGCCCGCGCCAACCGCCTCGACAACACCTGCGATTTCCCCCGACGGCGAAAATGGGAGGCTGGGCTTGGTCTGGTATCGGCCGCGCGTGATGAGCGTATCGAAGAAGTTGAGGGCAGCCGCTCGCACGCGCACGACAACCTCGTCAGCCGCCGCGACCGGTTCGTCGATATCCTCGATCACCAGCGACGCCGGACCATCGAGGCTCTTGCACAATGCCGCCTTCATGTGGAACGACCTCCTTGCAGCGAAACGACGCGATGACAACGCCATGTCACGGGATCGCAGCGCCGCTCGGCGCCGCTGACGCACCGCGCCGTTCGCCTTATTGCCACAAATCAAAGAGCTGCCAAACCCCATGAGCCGACCTGCCAACAACCCTCCGAGCCCACGCACCGCGTCGAGCTGGCCACCGTCGCCGCGCGGCTATTTCGCGATCGGCGCCGAGCGCATGTCGAAGGCACTCAACCTCGGCAATCTGATGCGATCCGCGCATGGTTTCGGCGCCAGCTTCACCTTCACCGTTGGCGCCACGTACCGGGCACTCGAGGCCAGGGCCGACACGTCGAAAGGACAGATGCACCTGCCCCACTACAACTGGGAGAACCTCCAGGACATGGCCTTGCCACAGGGTTGCGCGCTGGTCGGCGTCGAGTTGATCGACGAAGCCGTCGACCTGCCGAGCTTCCGTCATCCGCTGCGGGCCGCCTACGTACTCGGGCCCGAGATGGGATCGCTCAGCCCGGAGCTCATTGCGCGCTGCGACCATGTCGTCAAGATTCCTACGCGCTTCTGCATCAACGTCGCCATGGCAGGCGCCATCGTGATGTACGATCGCGTCCGGTCACTCGCGCACTTCGCCGACCGTCCGATGTGGCCAGGGGGGCCCGACAGCGCCGCAACACCACGGGCCGCGAGCACAAAATCAACCATTGACGGGTGACACCCGCAGCAAACATCGGATATACAAGGGCTTCCGCCCGAGAGATTCGAAGAATGAATGGACTTGTCAGAGATGAACTCCAACACGTACGTCCGTCACTTTGCCGTTGTGCTGGCCGTTGCAGCAGGGATGTCTTGCGCCGGCGTCGCTAATGCCGCCAAGTTGATCGAGAAGAACGGTGATTGGTCTTTGTTTATTCACGACGCGGCGCAGAAAAAGATCTGTTTTGCTGCATCTCAACCTGCCGAAAGCTCGCCGGCCGATGCAAAGCGCGATCCCGTTTACTTCTATATCTCGGCCTGGCCCAAGGATGGCGTCAAAACCGAGGTCAGCGTTTTGCTCGGCTACCCGATCAAGAAGGGCAGCGACGTCACGGTCTCGATCGGCGGCGCTTCGTTCAAGCTATTCCCGCAGGACGACAAGGCGTTCGTCGCCGACCCGAACGACGAGTTGAAACTGATCGATGCCATGCGACGGGGCAACGATATGAAGGTCGCAGCGACTTCGGAAGCCGGAGTCGTGACAGAGGATAGCTTCTCATTGCGCGGGGTGACCGCGTCGCTGAAAGACCTCGACCAGAAGTGCGAATGACGACCGGTTGAGCCGGCGGGCGGCGCTGCAATCAGAGCGCGTTTGCAGGGATCGAAGGTGTCGTGAACATAGGTGCTGAGCCCGACAGCACTGCGTGATGGTGCGATGGCGACCCGCCGAACTCCGCGTCAGCGATGAGGACCATCGCGGCGCGCGCGCAACTGAATATAGAGTGCGCCCTCGCCGCCGTGCTGCAATGCGGCCGACGTGTAACTCACGACAATCGCGCGCAACTCTGGCTCGGCCAGCCATCGTGGTACGTTGCGCTTCAAGACACCGCGCTCCGTTCCGTACTGGTCTGCGTACGCGTCATCGCGTCCGGACCGGTCCCGCAACGGTCCGCCCTTGCCAGTGATGACCAGCACCCATCTGAGGCCGCGCGCGTGGCATCCGGCAAGAAAGCTGCGCAGCTCCCGGTACGCTTCACCTTGCCTCATGCCATGAAGATCGAGCCGCGCCTCGATGGAGATTCGTCCCGACCGGATCCGGCGTACGGCGTTGCGGTCGAAATCGGCCAACGGCGGCGGCACGTGCCGGCCATGCGACACGCTGGCGGCGGGCGATTCAGGCGCGAGCGGCGATCGCGATGGCGTGCCGCGGATCACCGGCCCCAGCCTGCTCGTACCGGCCTCCAGCCGACGCGTCAGCTCGGCGGCATTCTCGCGATGAACTTCGGATGCAGATACTTCCGGCACGCGCATCTTGCGGCGCTGATCGCGTTCGACCGAGCGCGCCACGACGTCCCAGAGATATTGGTCTTCGTCACCGACGTTCCCGGCCGGCACGCGCCGCCCAGGGTCGCGATCTTTTGCGGACTGACCCTTCGCGGGCTGGCCAGCCGCATTCCGCCTCGCAATCAGGCGGCCCTTTGCCGGCCCATCCTTCGCACTCATTGTCGTGCCTGGCGCACCGGCTTGCGCGTCGGCAGAGCCGCATCGATCAGCGTATCGCGTGGTACGGCACGGTTCCTCGGCGGTTTGTCGCGCTGTCCCGCCTGCTGCCGCGGCAAGAGCACATAGAAATTCCCAGGGTGCTTGGTGACGCCGGCAATGCTACCCGCGTGATGCCCGGAGCCGAAATAGATGTCGCCGCGTTCCGGCCCCCGGATCGCCGAGCCGACGTCTTGCGCGATCATCAGCCGGTGAAACCCACCCGGTTTCCTGGTTGCATGTACGAGCCGCTGCGAACTCACGTAAATCGGCGTGCCGATAACGTGGAACGCGGTATCGACCGCGAGACTGCGGCCCGGCGTGAGCGGAATTTCAAGAACGCCGCGCGGCGCCGTCGCTTCATCACCGCTGAGTTCGCGGAAGAACACATAGGACTGGTTCTGCCACAACACGTCGCGCATGCGTTCTGGGTTGGCACGGAGCCACCGTTTCAGCGCCTGCAACGACATGCGGTCGGCGGGAAACAACCCCTGATCGATGAGGTAACGCCCGATCGACGTGTAGGGATGCCCGTTCTTGCCGTCGTACGTCACCCGCACCTTGCCGCCATCCGGCAATGCCACGAGACCCGACCCCTGCACCTGCATGAAGAAGACGTCGACGGGATCGCGCAGATAGATCAGCTCCAGATCGTTGCCGGAAAGTGCGCCTTCCTCGATCTCTCGACGTGTCGGATATGGCGTCCACCCCGCGCCATCCTTGCGAGCGTGGGTCAGTCGTTCACCGACGGCGCCGCGCTCTGCTTCGCTGACGAGATTGACGAGATCGCCAGGCCGCCGCAACAATGGCGCCGAGAACGTCGCATCCTTGACGCGCGAGCCCTCGACCAGCGGCTCGTAATAGCCGGTGAGCAGGCCGGTCTCGGAGCGATGCAGGACGCGATGCGGCCGGAACGCCTCCTCGAAGAACGCCCGCGCCGTTTTGCGCGTCGGCTCGGCTGCGCTCAATCGTTCGGCCGCCTCGCACACCGCCAGCAACTCCGGTGTCGGATTGGTCTTGCCGATGCGCGCCCCCGCCTTGACGGCTGCCGCGACACGGCCGCACGACGTCACGAACGCCCGCAAGGCCGCGAGGTGATCGTCAGCGTCCCAGCCGGGCATATCGGAAAATTCTGCGGGCTCGAACGTGGCGGTCGCACCGGCACTTTTCTGTTTTGACTTTGCTTTTGTGGCAGCTGCGACCTTTGGTTTGGATTTTTGACGAGCCGCCGCAGAGGGGTTAGGCGTCGCCACAGGAGCAGTCGCGGAAGGTGCAACCTTGCCAACCGTGGAAGCATTGCGCGCGCCCTCGGTTTTCGTTTCTCGTGCCATGGGGTTCTCGCCGTGGATCGCCCGGTCCTGGGCCGAGGCGGCAGATGTTTGGATCGACAGCACGGCCGAAAGCAACAGCAGAAATGACAACCGGCCAGCGGAACCGTTTTGGCGGCAGCGACTGGTTGGGCTCCCGAGCCGATGCAGAAGCAGATGGCCCCACGAGGGTAGGGCCGGCATGGACGACGATCGTGGCCGCCGATCCTCTCGCGCGCGTCGCCCAACCCGGAGTCCCCGGCCGGAGACATCAGCGTCCATCGATTCCCCCTCGCAAGGTCTCCTTGCGCCCCCCGGCGCCAGTCCCACAACAAGCCGCTCCGATCAGCTTTGTGATCGACGACACGCAGCCGCCCGGTTCGGCCTCGCGAGATAGCTCGCCCAACCCATCGCTGCGGCGGCGCTTCAGCCCGGCGCCTGCGTCGCGACCAGCCGCCAGTTCGGATTAGACCGCGCGCGCGACGACGACACGTCGCGGCAGAACGTCCAGATGTCGGTGACCTCGTGGATCGCCTGCGGATCGCCGGCAATCACCGAACCGGCCCGGTCGCGGGTCGCGGTGATCAGCTGGCTCACGAATTTCACCGTGACGCTGGCGATGCCTTCCTTGGTTTCAGCATCGACGATATCCGCCTTGCTGATACCGACGAACGACTGGTCGACCTGCTCGCCGCGACTCTCACGGTCGGCGATAGCACCGGCGAAGCTCTCGAAAACCTCGCGGCTCAACAGGTCCTTGAGCAGCTTCCTGTTGCCTTCGGCGAACGCCGTTACGATCAGCTCGTACGCCTGCTTTGCGCCCGTCAGGAAATGCTCGGGGTCGAATTGGCTGTCGAGCTTTAGGATATCGAGCAGGCCGCGTTCGACGTCGGCATTCTTGCCCGCCATCGATCGAATGCGGGCCTGCGCCTCGGCGACGGCGATGCCACCGATCGAGGGGGTGACGCCGCCGGACGTCTCGCGTTGGGGCAAGGTGACGACCTTGTCCTGGCCATTGCCGTTGGCGGCCGCCTTGCGCTTCTCGGCCTTGTAGCGCTCGAGCCGGGCATCGTCGTCCTCTGTACGGCGGCCGAGCACACTGCGGAGCTTGAGAATCACCACGAGCGCCACGACGAGCGCAATCAGAGTGATGAGATCGATTTTTCCGTCCATTGACGCGCTTTCACGATTGGAGGGGGCCTTGAGCCACGTAACCCGCATGTAGGCCTGGGAAGCGAAGATATCCAGTGCTGCTAAATCGAACCGGGCCCGCGTCCGTCCCTGGAATTGGGGGCTTCGCTAGGGCTTCGGGGCCGAACGCCATTGGTATCGCCGCCAACTTAGGGCACAAACTACGCCAAGCCAACTGGGTTGACGCCATCATAGTCACCCGATCGACCTACCAGCGCTCGCCACGATCAGGATCGCCCCAACATGCTGTCGCCCGTCCGCGCGATAATGCTTCTGGTTTTCGTTGCGATTCCGCTTTTGGAGATCGTGCTTCTGATCAAAGTCGGTCAAAGCATCGGTTTTTGGTGGACTGTGCTGATCGTGGTGGCAACCGCGGTGGTCGGCACGTCGCTGCTGCACCGGCAGGGCCTCGAGACCCTGCGTCGTCTGATGGCCTCGACCGAGGCAGGTTCAGCCCCCGTCCAGACACTGGTCGAAGGCGCGTTGCTTCTGGCGTCCGGCTTTCTGCTGCTGACGCCTGGGCTGATTACCGACACCTTCGGATTTATCCTCCTCGTCCCGCCGCTCCGTTCATTCCTTGCGAGGCACGTAGTGTCGAAGGCCATCGTTGTCGTCAGGAACGGCGGATGGACGCAAGGGCCTGGGCCGGATGAGGACGAGCCGCGCTCCGGGGGACCGCGCGGTCCTCGCCAGGGGCCAAGGGACGATGGGGATGGAATTGTAATCGAGGGCGAATACGAGCGGCTCGACGAGCGCACGGTCGACCCGAACCGGCGCCGCCCCTGATTGCGAACCGCGTGACATCGTGATAGCCACCCCGAGCCGGGCGTCGTGCGACGCCTGAAACGAGGATCTACGGGGAACGTGACCAACCATGGCTGACGGCAAGAACGGAAATGGCAGCGGCGTGGCCGCGGGCGAAGACAAGGCCGGCTTGGCGCCGATCCAGGCACAGGTCGTCGGCCAGTACATCAAGGATCTTTCGTTCGAGAACCCCAATGTCGACAAGTTGATGGGTGGCCCGGGCGAAAACCCGCATATCCAGCTCGAGGTCAACGTCGACGCAAAGACAGTCGACGCAAAGAACAACGTCTACGAAAGCGCGATCGATTTCCGCGCTCATGCGACGAGCAAGATCGGCACGATCTACGAACTCGAGATCGTCTATGCGGGTCTGTTCCGAATCCAGAATATTCCGGAGGCCGCGCTCGAGCCGTTTCTGCTCGTCAATTGTCCGGCCATTCTGTTCCCGTTCCTCCGCCGGATGCTGGCCGACATCACGCGTGAAGGCGGTTTCCCGCCGCTGCTGCTCGATCCGATCGACTTCGGCGCGCTCTACGTCCGTCGCAAGAAGGAAATGGCGGAAGGCGGAGCCGGCGGCACCGCGAAGGCCTGAAGGGCCTGATCCGAAGCTCTCTCGGCTGCAGCCTCGCAGAGGCCCGAGCGAAGCGAGAATCAGCCGTGAGTGAAAAAAACCGCGATGCGCTTATTCGGGCGGGCGTGTGAAATAGCCCAGCCAAATTGCGCTCGCGCCCAGCGTCTCGACGTACGTCCTGTGAGCCGTTTTCTGTTCATCGGAAATGCGCGGTGGCAAGGGCGCCGGCCGCCGGGCCGCATGCGTTGCGACCGAACGCGCCCGGCGATTGCCATCGCCATCGTGTGTGTCGCGGCGTTCACCGAGCACGAGTGTCGCCTGGCGTTCGCCGAGCAACTCGATGTAGACCTCGGCCAACAGCAGCGAATCCATCAACGCGCCGTGTTTGATGCGCTGCGTATTGTCGACGCCGTAGCGCTTACACAAACCATCGAGCGTATTGGGTCCGGCTGGATGCTTCCGGCGCGCGAGTTGCAGGGTATCGACGACGCGACTCATGTCGATGACCTTACGCTTCTGCCGTTCGAGCTCCATGTTCAGAAAATTGATGTCGAACGTCGCATTGTGGATGACCAGCTGATCATCGCCAATGAACGCCAAAAACTCGTCGACGATGGTGGCAAACACCGGCTTGTCCGCGAGAAACGCCGTCGAGAGGCCGTGGATCGCTTCGGCTTCGGCCGGCACCGCGCGCTCCGGGTTGATGAAGTAATGAAACTCGAGCCCGGTCGGGATCCTGTTCAACAGCTCGACACAACCGATTTCGACCAGCCGGTCGCCCTTGCGCGCATCAAGTCCCGTCGTTTCCGTGTCGAGCACGATTTCGCGCAGCATGGCGTTATCCTTGGTTGAGCATGTCTCCGATGAGACGATGACGATCAGCGAGCAGCCAGCGGGTCGGCGAAACCCCGGACGCCCGGCTAGATTACGCGCCGGCCCAGCAGCGGTGATAGGCTTCACCCGCGCGGCCCCGAAGCCGTTCAACCAGACTATCGATTTGCTTACCCGTGTCCGTGATCGCGCCCGACGTATCCACAACGAAGTCGGCGAGCTGGCGCTTTTCTTCGTCCGACAGCTGCCGGCTCAGAATTTCCTCGAATTTGGCGATCGTCATGCCAGGGCGTGCCAGGACGCGCTCGCGCTGGCTCTCGGGCGGCGCACTCACGACCACCGTGACGTCGACGAGGGCATCACCACCCGTTTCGAACAACAGCGGAATCTCGAGCACAGCCATGTCGGCTCCGCGCCCTGCTTCGGTGTCGAGGAAAGCCTTCTCGGCCGCGCGCACGAGCGGATGCACGATCGCCTCGAGACGGGCAAAGCCATCCGCATGCGAGGTCAGCGCCCGGAGCAGCCGACCTCGATCGACGACGCCTGCCTCCGTCGATCCGGGAAACGCCGCCTCGATCCGCGCGACTGCCGCGCCGCGATAAAGAGCGTGCACTTCGGCATCGGCATCGAATACCGAAATACCGTTCTCTCGGAAACGCGCCGCCGCCGTCGATTTGCCCATGCCTATGGAACCCGTCAATCCGACGATCAACATCTCGCCATCACTACCTTCCTCAGGGCCGCTCGATATCGTCGACGATCCGCTGGCGCAGTTCTTCTGTCACCTCTGGCCGCTGGCCGAACCAGATTTCGAACCCTGGTACCGCCTGGTGCAACAGCATGCCGAGCCCGTCGACCGTGCGCAATCCGCGCGCTCGAGCTTCACACAGCAGCGCCGTCTCGAGTGGCACATAGACAATATCCGCCACAACCATCGTCGTTCGCGCCGCGGCGAGGTCGAGGCCGAGGCTGCCTTCGCCCTTCATGCCGATCGTCGTCGTGTTGACCACGACCGCCGCATCCGCGAGTACCGATGACCGGCGATCCCAATCAATCGGCACGACGTGTGGCCCGAAATGCGCCGCAAGCGCATCGGCGCGCGCCTTGGTGCGGTTTGCGACCAGAACACGCGGCACGCCGCCTTTGAGGAAGCCATGGACGATGGCCCGCGCCGCGCCACCCGCACCGAGGACCAGCACCGGTGCATCGCGCACCGCCCAGTCCGGCACCTCCGTCGTGAGATGCGTCATGAAGCCATACGTATCGGTGTTGGTGGCACAAACGCGACCGTCCGCGACCCAGATGGTATTTGCCGCACCGACAGCAACAGCGTCAGCGGATTTTTCATCCGCGACATCGAATGCGATTTCCTTGTGCGGCACCGTCACGTTGCAGCC
>JAGRKS010000211.1 GCA_020442185.1 Hyphomicrobiaceae bacterium | reverse complement strand
GCGCCGCCCCCGCGGAGGCCCGCGCGAAGCGAGGAATAGCCGTGAGCGAAAATAACCCGCGCGCGAGGAAATTCCACCTGCGCAATGCCTAGAGTGGCAGAGATATGATGGCGCGGAGCCCGCCGAGTGAGCTGTCGCCGAGCGTGATATCGCCGCCATGGCTCTTGGCGATATCGCGTGCGATCGCGAGGCCGAGACCGGTGTTGCTCTTGTCCTGGTTGCGAGCGTGGTCGATGCGGTAGAACGGCTTGAAGACATTGTCGCGCTCGTTGGCCGGAATGCCCGGGCCATCGTCATCGACCTCGATCCGCAGCCATTCGCCCTCGGTCGCCGCGCGGATCATGATCTGGTCGCCGTAGCGCATGGCGTTGGTGACGAGATTGGTTATGGCGCGTTTCAGGGCAGCGCGCTTCAGGGGCACGACGAGCTTGCGGTCGCGCTTGCGCATCCGGATATCGACCGGCACGCCGTAGACTTCGGCCTCCTGCGCAACTTCATCGAGCAATTCGCTGACCCGTGTCGGCCGTGCCTCCTCGCCGCCGTCGCCCCTGGTGAAGGCGAGATAATCCTCGAGCATGTGCTGCATCTCGTTGACGTCGGCGTGCAGCGACTGGGCTTCAGGCGTGTCACCGAGCAGCGCCAACTCGAGCTTGAAGCGGGTCAGGATCGTGCGCAGGTCGTGGCTGACGCCTGCGAGCATGGTTGTGCGCTGGTCGACGTGCGTCTTGATGCGGTCGCTCATCTCGAGGAATGCCTGCGCGGCCTGCCGAACCTCGCGCGCGCCGCGCGGCCGGAAATCGTCGGGCACGGGACGGCCCTTGCCAAATTCGTCGGCGGCGTCGGCGAGGCGAAGGATCGGCCGGATCTGATTGCGCAGGAACAGGATCGCGACGGTAAGAAGGATGACGGACGTGCCGACCATCCACAAAAGGAAGATGTGCGAGTTCGACGCATACGTCTGCGAACGGGTTGCGATGAAGCGCAGAGTGGCATCGTCGTGCTGGACGCGGATCTCGACGTGGCGCGACTGGCCGACGGTGTCGATCCAGAAAGGCCTCTGGACATAACGCCGGACCTCGTTGGACAGCGCCCGGTCGAGCAGGCCGAAGAAGGGCTTTGGTCGCGTCTCCGGCAGATCGCCCCGCGGCAGGATCTGCAGTGACAGGCCGAGGCGATCGCGCGCAAGCTCGATCAGGCGGGCATTGTTGTCGCCTGCTGGATATTTTTCGTAGACGTCGATGATGGCTGCGATGTCGCGCGCCGTCGCCTCCGACAAGCGGCGTGTCACTGCCTGCCAGTGTCGTTCCATGAAGACGAATGCGATAACACCTTCGAGAACGACGATCGGCGCGATGATGATAATGAGCGCACGAGCATAGAGGCCCTTCGGCATCAGCTCGGAGAAGCGCCGCAGCGGCTCGCTCATGGAACGGCGCATGCGGCTCGAGACCCGGCGGAGCCAGACCGCTGTGGTCGCACCATAGCGTCTGCGATCGCGGTCGGGCGGTATGTCGCGGACGAGGGTCATCGAAGCGGGGGCTTATCCAATGTTTGCTGCGTGCCTGATCCGCGCGGGACGCGGAGGAGGGGTGCAGTGCGGAGGTTCAGTTGCCGCGTCGGCGCCGATAGCTGCATGAGAAGCACGGCGCGCGCGAGGTGCGCGGGACGAGGCCTTCAATCGGTGTAGAGGATATACCCCTTGCCACGCACCGTCTGCAGATAGACGGGGTTCGATGGATCGGCCTCGATCTTGCGGCGCAGACGGTTGATCTGGACGTCGATCGCGCGTTCGCTGCCGGTCGTGTCGTCGCTCGAAAGTTCGTGGCGCTGGATTGGCGTGCCCGGCCGCTGCGCGAACTGGCGAAGCAGATCGCGCTCACGCTCGGTGAGCTTGATCGACTCGTCGTCGCGTTTCAACTCGCCGCGCGAGATATAAAAGACGTAGGCGCCCATACGCACTTCGTCGACCGGGTTTCCGGCGACCGGTGCGCGACCGCGCCGCAGGATGTTCTGCAGCCGCAGCAGCAATTCGCGCGGTTCGAACGGTTTCGGCAGGTAGTCGTCGACGCCGACCTCGAGGCCCGCGATCCGGTGCTCGGCCTCGGATTGGGCCGTGAGCATCAGAATGGGTACGCTGAGCGTCGATTTGAGATCACGCGCGAGCTCGAGACCGTTCTCCCCCGGCATCATCACGTCGAGAAGAACGATATCGAAGCTGAGGCCGCGCATGGCGGAGCGCGCGGCGGCCGCATCTCCCGCCGGTGTGACGCGGAACCCGTGCTCGGTAAGGTAGCGCCTCAGCAGATCGCGGATTTTCTGATCGTCATCGACCACGAGCACATGCGGTGCGTTGTCTGGCAGTGGCTCGCGCAGGGGGGCTGGTGTTGCGGTCATGTGGACTCCCGCGTCTCGAACTCCGTCTTATCGTGCGCTGGCTCGTGAATACCGATCAAAGCCTCGACACGCTCGCGATCCTGCTCGCCGATCATGGCGAAGAGAAAGCGACGAGCCATGGCGTCGGCTCCTGGTCCGGCTTTGTCAAGCGCCAGCTCGATGCGGCGCATCTGCAGGTCGGCGAGTTTGTCGGCAAGCCGGGAGCCTTTCGCAGTTGCGAAAAGCAGTCGTTCACGTCGGTCGGCCTTGCCCGATCGCTGTGTCACGAAGCCTTCGTCGATCAGTTGCTTGAGGACGCGGGCGAGGCTCTGTTTGGTGATCTTGAGGATATGCAGAAGATCCGCGACCCTGAGGCCGGGGTTGCGGTGGACGAAATGCAGGACGCGATGGTGCGCGCGGCCAAAGCCATACTGTTCGAGCACCTGATCGGGGTCGTTGGTGAAATCACGATAGGCGAAGAAGAGAAGTTCGACGCAGGCGATCAGCCGGTCTCGTTGTTCCCGCTCCTTCTCGTTTGCAGGTGCAAGCCGCTTCGTCGTCTCATCGCCGGCTCGCTGCATCTCACCATCCAAACTTACGTCAGTCATGTTGACTTATTTGCCGCTGATTGTTAGTCGTGGCAAGCCGTTTTCGGCGGAAAAGCGTCGGTTTCCTAAAGGTTAGGCCGATGTCCGGGCGCCACGCGCGGATTTGCGCGTGGCAACGGCTGCATCTTGCCGGTGCACCGGCAGATCCGAACGGCATTCCAGACTGCGTTGCTTGCTCAAGGGGTGTATTCGCATGGCCGACCTCGTTCCTTATCACGATCGCGACGGCTTCATTTGGTTCGACGGTGCGATGGTCCCGTGGCGCGATGCCAAGATCCACCTGTTGACCCATGCTTTGCACTATGCGAGCGCAGTATTCGAGGGTGAACGCGCCTATAACGGCGAGATCTTCAAGCTGACCGAGCATACCGAACGGCTGGTCGCCGGCGCGCGATCGATGGATTTCGAGATTCCCTATTCGGTCGACGTCATCGACGCTGCATGCCGGGACGTCGTTGCCGCCAACAAACTCGTCAACGCCTACGTGCGTCCGATTGCGTGGCGCGGTAGCGAACAGATGGGCGTTTCCGCACAGCTTGCCAAGATCCACCTTGCCGTGGCGGCCTGGGACTGGGGTTCCTATTTCCCGGTCGAGCAGCGCCTCAAGGGTATCCGCATTACGCATGCACACTACCGCCGCCCCGATCCGGCAACGGCTCCGACCAAAACGAAAGCCGCCGGACTTTACATGATTTGCACGCTGGAAAAGCACCGTGCGGAACGTGCAGGGTACGCCGACGCTCTGATGCTGGATTACCGTGGCCGCGTCGCCGAATGCACGGGCGCCAACATCTTCTTCGTCAAGGATCGCGTAATCCACACGCCGACGCCCGACTGTTTCCTCGATGGCATCACGCGTCGCACCGTGATCGAGCTCGCCAAGGCGCGGGGCTTCGAAGTGGTCGAACGCGTCATTGCTCCCGAAGAGCTGTCGAGCTTTTCCGAGTGCTTCCTGACAGGGACAGCGGCGGAAGTGACGCCGGTTTCCGAAATCGGTGATGCCCGCTATGTGCCGGGCGAGGTTTGCCACGCGCTGCTCGAGGATTACATGGCGCTCGTGCAGCCGAAATCACGCGCCGCCGCCGAATAAGCGGACTTGCCGATTGGCCGGATCGTCCCGCGGGCCCGCGTCGGCCTTCGGTGAGCCGTGTGCTGCCCGCATGGCCCGGACTGGATGGCGCGCTCGCTGAGTTCACCGCGCTTTGACCTGTCGTGCCTGCAGTGCTGCGAACCTGACGGCGTTGCGCTGTTGGCACGGCAACCAGATGCATTTGCCATCATCGCCGCGAACAGTTGAGCCGCGGCGCGGAATGCCCGACACTGCGATCCGGGTGCTCAGCGGCCCTTGCAGCGGCTAGCGAAGCCGAAAATCCTGTTTCCTTCGGGCTGGGACGAAGCACACGCCGCGCAAGATCGCAGAGCGGAACACGTGAGACGCCGACGAAACCAGGCGACGGCATCGGATGCAGCCAATGCCAGCCGCCCTGATGAGCGAGGGCTCGATCCGATGCAGATGAGTTCATCGAGAATGGGCACGGGAGTTGTCCGCATGGTCGCAGCCGCGGTGCTCGGGGCGGCACTTCTCACGGTGCCAGCTTCGGCACAGGAAGGGCCCGGCGGGCTCATTAATCCGCAACGGGATTGCCAAACGCTTCTGACATGCAATTTCAAGCGTGGCGGCGCCTATCGCGGTTGCCTGTCGTCCTACAGCTGCCGCACCTGCCGCTTCGTGGCCGCGCGCTGCCAAAGTGGCGACCGCCGCCGGACGTGCCGCCAGCTCAGGTGCTCGTGGGGCGCCTAACTCAAGTTCGCGCGCTACGCCGTCTGCCTGACTCCGCGATTCCGGCCGGATGGGCTTTACTTAGCTGCGCCATCCGACTCTCCTTTCGGGGAGCCAGCCGGATGGCGCTGGTCATGCAGCTGTCGTTAGTGGTTCCGGCACCGCAGCCCTGCATGTGCCATTGGCCGGGCGGGCACTCCAGCGCCGCAGGCGCTCAGGC
>JAGRKS010000210.1 GCA_020442185.1 Hyphomicrobiaceae bacterium | reverse complement strand
TGCTGGGTGATGCCACCGGCCTCGCCCGCAACCACGTTGGCTTGCCGCAAGGCATCGAGCAGCGACGTCTTGCCGTGATCGACATGGCCCATGATCGTGACGACGGGCGCGCGCGCGGCCAGCGTCTCGTCCGCATCCTGTTCGCCGATGAAGCCTTCCTCGACGTCGGATTCCGAAACCCGCTTCGGCGTGTGGCCGAACTCGGAAACGATCAGCTCCGCGGTATCGGCGTCGATCACGTCGTTGATCTTATGCATTTCGCCTTGTTTCATCATGTACTTGATGACATCGACGGCGCGCTCGGTCATGCGGTTCGCCAGCTCGGCGATGGTGATGACCTCGGGAATGACGACTTCGCGCGTGATCTTCTCCCGCGCCTGGGAAATACCCATCGCCTTGAGCTTCTCGCGCTCTCGCTTGCGCTTGAGCGAAGCCAAGGACCGCTCGCGTTGTTTTTCGTCGAACGCATTGTTGATCGTCAGCTTGACGCGCTCGCGCCGCTCGTCGCCGACGCGGGCCGCCGGACGGGCAACCTTCGCGCCGCGCTTGGCGGCACCTCTCTTGTCGTCGTCCTCCCCGGCTTCGACGGGAACCGCCGACGGACGCGGCGCACTGCGCTTCGGCGGCTCGACGACGTCGGCAACGTCAGGCTTCGCCGCACCGGCGCGGCGTGGCGGCGTCGGAAGAAGGATTTCCTTCGGCCGGCCACCCTCGCGCGGCATCAGCGCGGGGTTGTAGCTCGACTGGCCGCGGCCCTGGCTTGGGCCACCGCGACGCGGCGGAGCGCCACGCCCAGCGCCCGGCGCGGCATCACCTTGCTCGCCATCGCGTGAGCGCGGCGTCTCGACCCGGGCCGACGCGGGCTCGCGCCGAGGCGCGCCCGCTGCTGTTCGCGTTGCCTCAGGCGCTTTCGCGGCCGGCGGTGCCGTCTTCGCAGCGGGCTCGGCTGAAGTTGCCGCGCGCTCGTCCGGCGCGGCATTCGCCTTCGGCGTTTCCGCTGCGGCAGCTGTTGCGGCTTCGGCTGCGGCTTCGGGGGCCGTCGCTTCGCTCGTCACCGCCGCTTCGTCGTTGGCGGCGGCCGGCGGAGCGGTTTCTGCTGCCGGCTTGGCATCGCGTTCCGTCGCCTCGCGAACGCGCGCCGCGGCAAGTGCGCGCGCGCGAGCGTCGAGTTCTTCGTCGGAAAGTGTGCGCTGCGGCTGAGCTGCGGCTTCGGCCTTGGCCGGCGGCGCCTGCTCGCGTGCCGCCTGCGGCGGAGCGTCGCTCTCGGCGGCCTGCTCGGCGCCCGGCTTCCGGTCCGGCTCACCGCCCGGCGTATTGAGCTTGCGCGTTTTGCGCTTTTCCACGACGACGGATTTCGACCGTCCGTGGCTGAAGTTCTGCCGTACGTGACCCGATTCGACAGTCCGCGCCAGGCTTAGCGGCTTGCGGCCTCCCTGACGAAGGGTCTTGTCGGCACTGTCTTTCGTTTCCGTCATTCGATATCCGTTCAAACGCCCTGTGTGGCGGGACTAAGTGTGGCGGGACTGATCTCGGTCTCAGATAGCCCAGCATCCGACCGGAAGCGCACCAGGCGCCCAGCCTCGGTCAGAAACCGTTCCGTCGCTCCGCCCTTGATAAGCGCAGCATGTACCACATTTGGCCGTCCCATGGCCAAACTCATTTGTTCGATCGTCAGCACTGCGAGGATGCGGCTTTTGGCATCCCCACCCCCGGAAATTCCGATCATCTTCCGGTCGAGTTTATCCGAGCCGTCCGCCGATGCGTCCCGGCCGTGGACAAGCGCGCGGATTTCGCCAGAGGCCAGACGTTTATCGATTTTCTCGAAGCCTGTGATGACTTGGCCGGCCTTGTTGGCGAGCGCCAGTGCATCGACGGCGCGGCGCACCAGTTGCCGCTCGACGATATCCGCCAGATCCGGCGGAACCTCGACAGCCCGCTTCAGGCTTCTCTGAAAGGCCTTTCCGCGCACCGCTTCGGCGAGATGGCGGCGATCTGCCGTGACCCATACGCCACGCCCTGGCAACTTGCGGGCGACATCCGGAACGACGACGTTGTCGGGTCCCGGAACGAAGCGGATCAGTTCGTCGGGATCACGCTGGACACGATCGACCGCACACAGCCGGAGGGATGTCTCCGGATGCGGCTGGCCGTGACGATCCTCGGATCGTTCGCGTCGCACGTGCGCGTTGCCTCCCGGCCCATCGGGGCCTTAACCCTGATCTGCGCCGGCGTCATCGCCAGCGCTTTCGACTTCGGCGGCCTCGACCTCGGCGGCCTTTGCGGCCTCAAGATCCTCGGCAGTGATCCAACCCGCGAGCACGCGCGCCGACATGATGATGTCCTCCGCCTCCTGGCGGCTGATCTCGAAGCCTTCCAGAACACCCTTGTGACGAACGGCTTCCGAACCCTTTTCCTTGGCGCGCTCGGTCCAGCCGACGAGATCGTCGGTGGCACAATCGGCGACGTCCTCGACCGACTTCATTCCAGCCTCGCCAAACGCGACGAGCATGGCCGTCGTCACTCCTTCGATACCGGCAACCTCGTCCGCGACGCCGAGCTCGCGACGCCGCTGGTCCCGCTCCGCTTCGACCTTCTCGAGAGCCTCGCGGGCGCGATTCTGGATCTCTTCCGCCGTTCCCTCATCGAAGCCTTCGATCTGCGCGATCTCGTCGAGGTCGACATAGGCGACCTCCTCGACCGACGCGAACCCTTCAGTGACGAGCAGCTGCGCGATCACCTCGTCGACGTCCAGCGCATCCATGAACATCTGCGAGCGCTCGCCGAACTCCTTCTGGCGCCGCTCACTTTCCTCTGCCTCGGTCAGGATATCGATATCCCAACCGGTGAGCTGGGAGGCGAGGCGCACGTTCTGGCCGCG
>JAGRKS010000044.1:7024-7519 GCA_020442185.1 Hyphomicrobiaceae bacterium | reverse complement strand
ACTCCTTGCGCTCCGCGACGTCATCAAGCTTGGCCATGAGCTTCCTCTTCGTTGTTCGTCAAAGACGCCGCGGTGACGCGTGGTTTTGTGTGCCGCCGGTATCGAAGCGGCTCAACGGCAGTCAGCGATGTCCGTCGGTCTGTCGCGCCTCGATCCATTAAGCGCTCTTTAAGCGGGTCCTGGCAACGCCCGAAACGAGACGTTGTCGTCGATGCGATCCCATCGTCGGCCGGTCGTCGGCTGCAACGACGTTTCGCCGCCGCGCGCACTGATGCAATCAGTCAGCGCGCGCGGCGTGCGGTCTACTTCGTTATAATTTCCGGTCCCATCAAGGCGTAGGGAATGGCCGTCGAGATCCACGGCACGTACGTCACGATGATCAAGAATACGAACAGTACGGCGACGAAAGGCAGTGCGGCCTTCACGACCTGCACGAGGTTCATGCCGGTGATGCCGGAGGTCACGAACAAGTTGAGGCCGATCGGCGGGGTGATC
>JAGRKS010000044.1:0-7017 GCA_020442185.1 Hyphomicrobiaceae bacterium | reverse complement strand
TGTTGACGACCATGATGATGCCGAGGTGGATCGGATCGACGCCGAGCTCCATGGCGATCGGGAAGACGACAGGCGCCACGATCAGCAACAGGCCGGACGGCTCCATGAACTGGCCGCCGAGCAGCAGCAGCAGGTTGACCGCGATGAGGAATGTGAACCAGTTGAACCCCATGCCGATCATCCACTGGGTAATGGCGTCGGGGATGCGCTCGGAGGTCAACACGTGAGCAAACAGGAGCGCGTTCACGATGATGAACATGAGCATGATGATCGTCTTCGAGGAATCGACCATCACCTTGTGCGTATCCCGGTGCACGAGGGCCGGGAAAAAGCGTGACACTATGAGCCAGAGGTTGCGGCCCCAGACCGGAAGACCACGGGCGATCGTCATGGGCAATCCGGCGATGCCGAATTCCGGTCCGCGCAGCATCGGATAGACCAGCAGGATGACGGCAGAAACGACGGCACCGATCGTCGCGCGTGTCGAAAGCGGCGTGCCACTCATGAAGAAGAACGACAGGATCAGCCACACCAGGAAGAACGATACGGCGTAGACCGTTGCCGAGAAGCCGACGCGCGTCCGCTTGCTGGCGCCCTCTTCGACCCATCGCACGCCCTTGAGCGGGCCCATGTCGCGATAGATGAAGAGCGCGACGAAGGCGGAGTAGACGGCCGCGACCGAGGCCGCTTCCGTCGGCGTGAAGACGCCGCCGTAGATGCCGCCGATGATGATGACGATGAGGAACAGGCCCCAGGCGGCGTCCTTGCCGGCGGAAATCAACTCGCCCATGCCGTTCCATTCGCCGGCCGGCAGGTTCTTGACCCGCGCCATGACGTAGATCGTGACCATCAGCATGAGACCGGCGACGAGGCCCGGCAGGATGCCGGCAAGGAACATGCGACCGACGGATACATCCGTCGCGGCGGCATAGACGACCATCACGATGGACGGCGGAATGAGGATGCCGAGGGTGCCGGCGTTGCAGATGACACCAGCTGCGAATTCCTTCGTGTAGCCAACCTGCCGCATGCCCGCGATGGCAATCGTGCCGATGGCAACGACGGTCGCCGGCGATGAGCCGGAGAGCGCCGCGAACAGCATGCATGCCATGACGCTGGCGATCGCCAGGCCGCCACGGATATGCCCGACCGTCGCGATTGCGAAGCGGATGATGCGCTGCGCGACACCGCCGGTCGACATGAACGCCGAGGCCAGAATGAAGAAGGGAATAGCGAGCAGGGTATAGTTCTGCGAACTGGTAAGCAGCTGGAGCGCGACCGAGGACATCGAGTCGCTCGAGAAGAACGCAATGACGAGAATGCTCGAGAGGCCGAGCGAAATCGCGATCGGCACGCCGAGGAACAACATCCCCATTACGAGCAGAAATAGAATACCGGCTTCCATGACAAAATATCCTGTGGCTCGAAGGGGATCAGTCTTTCAGGATGTCTTTGTTCTCGGCGACGAGATCTTCGGCCTCGTGGCTCGCGATGATGGTCTCGCGCTTGCCTCTGAGGATATCGATGAGCGCCTGAGCCGAACGGAACGCGAATAGCGCGAGGCCGAGCGGCAGCATGATATAGGCGATCCAGCGATGCACCCGCTCCTGTCGTATCCCAAGGGCCTCCCGCATCGCGTCGGGGTAAGTCAGGTCATCGAGGCCGATGCCGATCTTGTACATCTTTTGCCAGTAATCGATGGCGCCGCCGCGGGTGTTTGCGCCGATCGCCTGCATCCAGTCTGAACTCAACAGGATGACGCCGTAGAGCAGGCAGGCGAGCGCGCCGAATAAGGCGGTCGCCCGGAATACCGGCTTCGGAAACAGGCGCACGAAGGCATCCACGCCGAGGTGCGAGCCAACCTTCACGCCGTAGCTCATGCCGAAGAGGATCATCCAGGCAAACAGGATGCGCGTCAGCTCGAGCGCGCCGCCCCAGCCCGAATTGAAGACGTATCGCGCGATGACCTGGGTGAAGGTGATGATCGTGATCGACGCCAGGAGGAGCGCGAGTATCGACTCCTCGATCCGCGTCACGCGGTCCGACAAATGCTGCATTGCTTCCTCCCGGCGCGCCGGCGGTCGTTGCCGTCGGCGTCTTGATTGCGAATGCGGGGAGGCGTTGCCGCCTCCCCGTCATCCGTCATCGCTTACTTGTTGGACGCAACGGCCGCGGCGATCAGGTCCTTGCCGATGTCGCCTTCGAACTTCGACCATGCCGGCTTCATCGTATCGACCCAGGCCTGGCGCTGCTCGGCGGTCAGCTCACGAACCTTGCTGCCGGCCTTGATGATGTTTTCACGGTTGGTCGCCTCCTGCTTGCGGACGCTGTCGTTCGCGGCGGCGGTGACCTCGTTGGCGATCTTGACGAACTGCTCGCGCACGTCCGGCTTCAAGCCGTCGAGAAATTCCTGCGTCGTGACGAGAAGATAGGCAAGCAGCTGGTGGTTGGTCTCAGTGATGCCGTCCTGCACCTCGAAGAACTTCTGCGTGTAGATGTTCGACCAGGTGTTCTCCTGACCATCGACGACGCCAGTCTGCAATGCGCCGTAGACTTCCTTGAAAGCGAGTTTCTGCGCATTGGCGTTCAGCGCCCCGATCATGGCGACTGCCACGTCGGAGGTCTGCACGCGGAACTTGAGGCCCGCGGCATCGGTCGGCATTACGAGTGGCTTCTTGGCCGAAAACTGCTTGAGGCCGGAACTCCAATAACCGAGGCCGACGTAGCCCTTGCTCGTCATGCCTTCGTCGGTCAGGAGACCCTTGCCGGCCGGGCTGGCGTAGAAGGCGTCGACCGCATTCAGATCCTTGAACAGGAACGGCAGGTCGAACAGCCGATACTTGAGGGTGTAGGCCTCGAACTTCGAGAGCGACGGCGCTGCGAGCTGAACGTCGCCGAGCAGGAGGGCTTCCATGACCTTGTCATCGTCATAAAGCGTGGAGTTGGCGAACACCTCCATGCAGGCCTTGCCGTTCATCTCTTCGTTGACCCGTTTGGCAAACAGCGTCGCCGCATCGCCCTTGGGGTGGCCTGTCGCCTTGACGACGTGGCTGAACTTGATGACGACCTCGCCCTTGTCGCAGTTCGCCATCGCAGGCGCACTTGCGGTCAGGACGGCACCGCTCATCAGGGCCGAAATCAGTAACTTGCGCATTTGGTTTCCTCCGGTTTTTGGTCTTGTGGGGAACGCGACGAACATGCTGCGCGACGCCACCCCGCTGGTGAATGATACGTTAATAGCAATGCACATGCCAACCGCCTTCCGGCCGATCGTCAGAGAATCGCGTCGGAGATAGAATTCTGAAAATGCGGAGAAATCAGGCATCGCGAGACGCGGCCGCTGGTCGCGTCAGCCGCCCCGAACGGGTCGATGGCTACACGGCGTCGCCGCTCGATGTGTGGACCTCCCTACATTCCTCGGTCACCGCAATCGATTGGATCGAGAGGTTCTCACACAACAGCCGTCTTGCAACTCATCATGCGTCTTCGTCGTCGGGAGGTGGGCGCCCCAATCCATAGCGGCGCATCTTGTCATAGAGGGTCTTGCGCGAGATGCCGAGGGTTTCGTACGTCGACTTGAGGCTGTTGTTGCAGCGCGATAGCGTGCCGGCAATGATCTGGCGCTCCACGTCCGCGAGTTGGGCTGCAAGCGGCAGTTCGGTGGCCGTTGTGGTGGTGGCAGACGGAGCGGCACCATCGACGTCGAGGGCCAGCGCGAAACGCAGCGCCGCGTTCTGGAGTTCGCGCACGTTGCCCGGCCAGCTGCGAAGCAGCAAGTTCGAGATGAGCGATGGGTCGGGCATCCGTGGCTCGCGCTTGAAGCGCGCGGCCGCCTGTTCGCTGAAATGCTGGAACAGAAGCGGGATATCGTCGCGTCGCTGGCGCAACGGCGGGATCGTGAGATTGAGGACGTTCAGCCTGTAGAACAGGTCTTCGCGGAACGTTCCGCGCTCGGACGCCTGTTGCAGGTCTTCCTTGGTGGCGGCGATCACACGGACGTCGATCGGTCGTTCTTCGTTGGCGCCGAGGCGCACGATGGTGCGATCCTGGAGAACGCGCAGCAGCTTGATCTGAAGGGCGAGCGGCATGCTCTCGATCTCGTCGAGAAACAGGGTCCCGCCGCTCGCGTATTCGAGCTTGCCGATACGCGCCTTTGTCGCGCCCGTGAAGGCGCCCGGCTCGTGACCGAACAGTTCGCTTTCGATCACGGTTTCTGGCAGCGCCCCGCAGTTGATCGGCACGAAGCGGCCGCTGCTGCGCGGGCCGAAGTCGTGGAGGCTGCGCGCGACAAGTTCCTTGCCGGTTCCAGTCTCGCCTGAGACGAGCACGTCGGCATCCGTTGCCGCGAAACTCGCGATCTGGCTGCGCAAGCGTTGCATCGCGTCCGTTCGCCCGATGATCGCCTGATCCATGCCGGTGCGGTTGGCAAGCGCCGCCTTGAGCGCGCGGTTCTCGAGCACAAGGCGGCGCTTCTCGATCGCCCGGCCGGCGGCATCTGCGAGCATTCCGGCTGCGAACGGCTTTTCGATGAATTCGTAGGCGCCGGCCCTGATCGCCGCGACGGCCATGGGGATGTCGCCGTGTCCCGTGATCAGGATCACCGGGATTTCGGTGTCGATCGCGAGCACGCGTTGCATCAGTTCGAGCCCGTCCATCCGCGGCATCTTGATGTCGCTGACGACGACCCCGGCGAACGACCGCGAAAGGCCCGTGAGCGCATCGCGGCCATCCGCGTGATGCTCGACAGAGAGGCCGGCGAGCTCGAGCCCTTGGGCCGTTGCCGTGCGCAGGTGCAATTCGTCGTCGACGAGAAGAACGTCGGTGCTCATGCCGCACTCTCGATCGGGACCGCGGCCGCCTTGAGCGTGACGACGAACTCGGCACCGCCGCCTGGCGCGTTCGACGCTGAGATGTTGCCGCCGAACTGCTGGACGATGCCGTATGTGATCGACAATCCGAGGCCGAGCCCCGCGCCGACATCCTTCGTCGTGAAGAAGGGGTCGAAGACGTTGCCGAGATCGCCGGGGGCGATGCCGGGGCCAGTGTCCTTGACCGCTATCGTCACCCAATCGGTGGTCTCGGTGACACTGATCGCGACATCGCGCCGGGGCGTGGTGCGCATCGCGTCGAGAGCATTGGCGATGAGATTGACGAGCACCTGCTGCAACCGCACATCGCCAGCGATCGCCAGCACCTCGTGATCGGGCGTCTCGATCGTTATCGTGGCGTCATCGTCGGCGATGCGGCGTTGAAGGAGCCCGAGGCTCTCGTCGATAGCGCGGTTGACGGAGGTGGGGCGCACCGTCGTCGGCTCCTTGCGCGCATAGGTTCGCAAGTGCCGGATGATACTTGCCATGCGTTGTGTCAGTTCGTCGATTGCACCGAGATTGGTGCGCACCGTTTCGAACCTCTCGCGATCCAGGAACGCGCGGGCGTTTTCCGCATAAGAGCGGATCGCGGCGAGCGGCTGATTGAGTTCATGGCTGAGGCCGGCCGACATCTGGCCGAGCGCCGCGAGCTTGCTAGCCTGAATGAGTTCGCCCTGGGTGTGGCGCAACTCCATCTCGGCGCGTTTGCGTTCGGCGACTTCACCTTCGAGCCGAACATTGATCTGCGTAAGCTCGTCGGTTCGTTCAGCGACCCGCCGCTCGAGTTCGGCCGTAATGCTCCGTTGCAGGGCCATGCGGTCGGCCAGGCGGCGGCGGCGCAGATAGATGTTGCTGGCGGCGAGCAGCAATGCGGCGAGGGTCGCGAGTGTCAAGGCCGCGGCGGTGTTTACCGCCGTCGCGACGCCGTCCATTCGCGAGAGGATCTGGATGGTCCATCCGGCGTCCGGCATCGCGCGCTGCTGCACGAGGTACGACGCGGGCTTGGCCGATGGCGACGCAGGCGGCGGCGCGAGGGCGATCACCGCATGGCCAATCTCCGTAACGGTCCGGTGGTCGAGACCGAGCGGGCTGATCTCGGCGGCACCATATCGCCGCTGTTGCGAAATGCGTGCGCGTGCTTCCGGATCGAGCGGCTTCATCGTGCGCATGACCCAGCCGGGTTCGCTGCTCAGGAAGATCACGCCGTCGTCGTCGACGACTAGGATCGTATGATCGACGGCGCGCCATGCGGCTTCGAGATCGCCGACACGCAGTTTCACCACCGCCACGCCGACGACGTAGCGGCCATCGAAGACCGGGTGGGCGAAGTAGTAGCCGCGCTCGCCGGACGTGGTGCCGAGGGCGAAGTAGCGGCCCAGACGGCCTTTCATGGCTTCGGTGAAGTAGGGGCGATAGCTGAAGTTCTCGCCGATGAAGCTGCGTGGGTCCGACCAGTTGCTGGCGGCAATCGTCGTGCCGGTCGTATTCATCAGGTAGAGATCGGAGGCATCGGTGACGCGGGCGAGACGTTCCAGGTCTTCGTTCGCCGTCTGGATCTCGGCGTCAGAGGGCGGCGAGCCGGTCAGTATCCGGGTGATGCGCGGATTTTGAGAGATAAGGAATGGCGTGCTTTCGTGCTTGGCGAGTTCGCCACGCAGCGTTTCGGCGACGAGACTCAAGACGTGGTGGCTGCTTTCGGCGAGTTGGGCGACAGCTCGCGTTCTCGCCCATGCCGATACGATCCAAACGGCCAACAGCGCGGTCGAGAGCACAGCTAAGGCCGCCACGGCGCGGCGCCATGGTGCGCGACGGGCGTTCGTGCTCTGGCGTGGTGGCAGGTTGGACGGTGACACGTTTTCCTCGACGGGCAGCACATTGTGTCCGCCAGACGATCTTGCGACATGCCCGAAGCCGTCGCAATACGATTGGTGCGCTCTTCGTCGCAAGCGGTTACCCGCCGCCGGCTCCGGCACTTTCTTTCTTGCGCCATCCGACTCCCCTTGCGGGGAGCCGGTGCTCTTTTAGCTGCGCCATCCGACTCCCCTTACGGGGAGCCGGCCGGATGGCGCTGGTCATGCAGCAGTCCTTAGTGGTGCCGGCACCTCAACCCTGCATGTGCCGTCGGCGATACGGGCACTCCAGCGCCGCA
>JAGRKS010000043.1:17865-18806 GCA_020442185.1 Hyphomicrobiaceae bacterium | reverse complement strand
ATCCATGCGGCTTCAGGGGCTTTCCTCTGCCGATGGATGGATCCTCGGGACAAGCCCGAGGATGACAACGTCTGCAATGGTTTTCACCCTCACCCCAACGCATCATTCGCACGCTTGGCCTTGTCCGCGTCGACGTAGACTTCGGCGCCCATCTCCAGGAACTTCTCGCTCATCTCGGCCATGCCGCGTTCGGCATCGGCGAGGGCCGCCGCGCCGGAGTTGGTTTTCGCGGCATACTCGCGGACCTCCTGCGTGATCTTCATCGAGCAGAATTTGGGCCCGCACATCGAGCAGAAGTGCGCGACCTTGTGCGCTTCCTTGGGCAGCGTCTCGTCATGCATCGAACGCGCAGTGTCGGGATCTAGCCCCAAGTTGAATTGATCCTCCCAGCGGAACTCGAAGCGCGCCTTGCTCATCGCATCGTCGCGCAATTGCGCGGCCGGATGGCCCTTGGCGAGGTCGGCTGCGTGCGCCGCGATCTTGTAGGTTATGACGCCGGTCTTGACGTCGTCGCGATCGGGCAGACCGAGGTGCTCCTTGGGTGTCACGTAACAGAGCATGGCAGTGCCGAACCAGCCGATCATGGCGGCGCCAATGCCGGAGGTGATGTGATCGTAACCCGGCGCGATGTCGGTGGTCAGCGGCCCCAACGTATAGAACGGCGCTTCGCCGCAGACCTTCAGCTGTTTGTCCATGTTGATCTTGATCTTTTGCATCGGTACGTGGCCGGGGCCTTCGATCATGACCTGACAGCCCTTCGACCACGCGATCTTCGTCAATTCGCCGAGCGTTTCGAGTTCGGCAAATTGCGCCGCATCGTTGGCATCCGCGATCGAGCCCGGGCGCAGGCCGTCGCCGAGCGAGAAGGACACGTCGTATTTGCGCATCAGATCGCAAATCTCGTCGAAGCGCTCGTAAAGGAAGCTCTCCTTGTGGTGCGC
>JAGRKS010000043.1:0-17846 GCA_020442185.1 Hyphomicrobiaceae bacterium | reverse complement strand
ATCGAGCCGCCGCGGCTGACGATGCCGGTGACGCGCTTCGCCGTCAGTGGGACGTAGGCGAGACGGACGCCGGCATGAATGGTGAAATAGTCGACGCCCTGTTCGCACTGCTCGATCAGCGTGTCGCGATAGAGTTCCCACGTCAGCTTGACGGGATCGCCGCCGCATTTCTCGAGCGCCTGATAGATCGGCACGGTTCCGATCGGCACGGGCGAATTGCGCAGGATCCATTCGCGCGTGTTGTGGATGTTGCGCCCCGTCGAGAGATCCATCACCGTGTCGGCGCCCCAGCGGATCGCCCACACCATTTTCTCGACCTCCTCCTCGACCGAGGACGTCACCGCGGAGTTGCCGATGTTGGCGTTGATCTTGACGAGGAAGTTGCGGCCGATGATCATCGGCTCGAGCTCGGGGTGATTGATGTTGGCAGGAATAATGGCGCGGCCGCGTGCGATCTCGGAGCGAACGAATTCGGGCGTGATGTGCTCGGGAATCTCGGCGCCGAAGCTCTCGCCATCGCCAACAGCCTCGCGCGCTCGAGCGAGCGCTTCAGCGCGGCCGAGATTTTCCCGGTGCGCGACGTAGATCATCTCCTTCGTGACGATGCCGGCACGCGCGAATTCGTATTGCGTGACGGGTGCATCGTCGGCCGCCCGCAGCGGTGCCGCCTTGTTCGGGAAATCGCGGGCGAGCGCCTTGCCCGACACGTTGCCATTGTCCTCGGGCTTGATGTCGCGGCCCGCGTATGTGGCGACGCCGCCGCGCTCCCTGATCCACGTCTCGCGGATGCGCGGCATGCCCTTCTCGACATCGATTGCGGCGTCGGCGTCTGTGTAGGGACCGGAAGGATCGTAGACGCGGAACGTCGGCTGTTCGGGATCGGTGAGGACGATCTCACGCAGCGGAACCGCTATGTCGGCATGCCCCGTGGGCGATACGTAGATCTTGCGCGAACCCGAGATCGGGCCGGTCGTGACTTTCGGAACCATCATGTCGTCCGGGCGTGTGATCTTGTTCATCGTCCTGCTCCCTGGCGTGTCTGTGATGCCCGGCGCGTCGGCTTGGCGACGGCGGCGGGCTTTCGGGAATTACGTTTGATGTGTGGTGCGGGCTTGCCGGCTTCGGCAACGAGGCCGAGATCCCTCTGGGTGTGTTTCGGCAGGCCGCGAGCAACGAGATCGTAACTCGCCGCGAGATAGTCGCGCAGCGCACCGTCATCGAGCGTTGCGATACCGGTGCGCTGGATCCACTTCATACCGCGTGATGCGAGATAGGGAGCCGGCCGGCAGCCGGGCATATCCTTCAGCATGTCGTAGCTCATGTCGGAACACTTGAAGGTGACGAACAGCTGTTCGTTCTTGTTGTTCCAGCCGCCGATCGCGAAGACCTTGCCGCCGATCTTCCACACGTGCGCGCCGCCCCACTGAACCACATGGGTGGTGTGGGCTAGGGAACGGCAGAACGTGTTGTAGTCGTCGACGGTCACGAGTGGCACCTCGTTGCTGCAACCGCGATTGGCGCGGAGCATTGGCGAAACCAATCCCGTGGTCACGTAGCTTGCGGAAGGGTGAAAGGGGCTTCTATGCCGCCCTTGTCCGTCCCTTCGCCGGCATGACCCGGATCAGGTTCAAAGGGTGCTCTGTCCGCTTCAAGACAGATCTCAGCCGGTGCGCCGGCGCCCCTCGGTCGTGGCAATTTGACGTCTCGGCCGAGGGATTGCAAGTGCAATGGGTGGCGGCCGGAGCCGGTTCACGGGAAGCCGATGTTGACCAGCGTGGCGCCTATGGCCAGGAAGACGATAGCCATGACATTGATCGCGACGTCGCTGTCGAGGAAGCGTCGGGCCATGCGGCCGGCCGCGTCGGGCCATATGGTTCTGAAGAAGCCGGCGAGAAGCGATAGCCAACCGGCCAGCGTCACGAGTACGGGCCAATCGAGCACCCAGACGTTGTGGAGCTTGACGAGTGTCGCACCGAGGCCGATCGCAATGAGGCCGGCGATGAGGATGACTGCCTGGTGATCGGCGGCATCGCGGAGGGAATTCCGGAACACCCGGCGATTGAACAGCGCCGCGAAGCCGATGGCGAGGAGCATCGGACCGGCGAGTGCTGCAACGAACGATCCGATCGCGCTGGTTGTCGACATGGCCATTGTCTCCGCTGGCTCGGCATGCGCCAGATGACCGCGACGCCAGTGCCAGATGACCGCCGCCAGTGCATGTCATCGGCCCGCAGCAACAGGCCGACAGCGATTGAATAGCCTCGCTGCCGTCGGTTGCATTGGTTGTCGTCCGCCGGCGGCCGGCATGATGCGAGGCGCCCGCCGCGCGTAGGGTTGCGGGCGGGGGAGACTGCCAAGGGACGGGTCAAACAGCGGCGAGAACGCGCTCCATCCGCGCGCGGACGTCCCCCGCGATCTCGTCGAGCTTGTTGTTGCCGATCGCCTGCATGGCAGCTGCGGGGTCCATGGCTGAGACCTCGACACGCCCATCCGCGTGCTCTTGCACGACGACGTTGCAAGGCAGCAGCACGCCGACCTGGTTCTCCGCGGTCAGTGCCTTCAGGGCCAGCGGTGGGTTGCAGGCGCCGAGGATCTTGTACTTCTGGAAATCGACATCGAGTTTCTTCTTCAGCGTTTCCTTGACGTCGATTTCCGTCAACACGCCGAAGCCTTCCGCCTTCAATGCTTCCGTCACGGCCGCGAGCGCCTCGTCATAGGATTTCGTGACCGTCTTGGCGATGTAGTACGTCATCGGCGTCTCCTCCAGGCTGCCGGGCGCTGTTCCCGGCCTCTGGCATCGGAGGTGGCATTTCGGCGCGTGGAATTCAAGTTGCATTCGAATGCGACGATGTCAGCGGCTGGCCGCAAGAAGCCGGTCATAGGCCTTCATCGTGCGCGCTTCTGCCGACTGGTCCTTCATGTACCAGTGATGGAAGTGGTGGCTGAGGTAGAGGCCGTGCAATTCGAAAACCAATTGGGCAATGTCGAGGTCCGCGCGCATCTCGCCGTTGCTCTTGGCGTCGGCGATGGCCTGGCCGAGCACCTCGGACCACGTATCGAGCACCGACTTCAGCCGCTCGCGCACGACCTGGGGCAAGTCTGGCGCCTGGCGGCTCGCATGCACGAACGGGCAGCCACCCTTGAGCATCGGTGCGCGTGACCAGGAGATCCAGCGCGCGAACATCGACTTGAGGCGCGCTTCGCCGGCCGGTGCCGTCGCTGCCGCTTCGATCACATCGCGGATAAAGATCTGGGCGGCCTGCTCGAGCACGCCGAGCTGCAGGCTCTCGCGATCGGCGAAATGTCCGACGAGGCCGCTTCTCGGCACATCGAGTTCGCGTGCCAGCGTACCCATGGAGAGTGCCGCGAGCCCCTGCTTGCTCGCGATCCCGAGGCCGTGTGTGAGGATGCGCGTCTTGAGCGCACTGGTGGTGACCATGCCAATGTTTCTCCCTCATGTAATGACTGGCGGGAGTTGGCGATCCAATGGTGCGGTTTCTGGGGCGGGTCTGTGGCGATGCGATGACCGACGACGATGTGTTGCGATGTGGTATCAGGCACTTGAAATCGCCCCGTTGGTCACAGTGTCCTGCCGCCAATGGCACTCTGACGTAACGCCGCGCGCCATTGGCGAGCTACCGATCGCGTTGCTTGTCCCCGATCCTTGCCCGTCATCCGCCCCGCGTGTCGGCCGCCGCACGCCTGCATGCCGCGCACGGGATGCGCGCGCCGATCATGCCCGCGCGTCCGGCTTCGGTCAGCACCCATGGACGCTCGACAAGCGGTGGCTTGTGGCGCACATGCTGCTCGTGCCCGCATTCGAGCATGGCGACGAAATCGCCGGCGATATCCTCGTAGAAGCCGACGATCGCGCGCCGATGATCGTCCGCCGCCGTCACGCTGCCCTGGCGAGCGTTGCGAGCGTGATCCAGCCCTTGATTCGGCCGAGATCGGGCGTTTCGCCGTCACGCAGGATGCGTTGTCCGTCCGCCGTCATGGCGAAGGCGAGAACGGCGGCTGCGAGGTCGCCGCCGTCGGCGGTGCCGATCGCGTCGGCGGTGCGGTAACCCGCACCGACGAGCAGTTGCGCGTGTCCGCCACGCAAGCCCGGCACCTCGATGACGAGACGCGCCTGATCCTGCCAATCGGCGATCGTAGCCGCAGTGATGTGGCGAACGTCGAGCCGATCCGCGAGTGTCTTGCCGTCGGCGGCAAGCAGGTCGGCGACGGTCAGCACACCAACGGCAGCGAGGCGTTGCGCCGTCTTGGGGCCGATCGATGGCGCCCGTTCGACGTCGTCCGTCACGGCGAGATGGGGACGCCGCGCAATGTCGCGAGCGGTCTCGATCGGGTCCCGAGTGGGCGCAGATTCGCCGGTCGGGGCGATCGACAGAGCGCCGATCGCTCGTTGCGGCGGTGCAGGTCCGGTGGCGGCCGTTGCGCCGAGGGGCGAGGCGCGGGCGATTGACAGCATGCGATCACTGATCGTGTCCACTGCGCCGCGCGGTTGCTTTTGGACCCCGCCACCGAGGGCTGCCGCGAAGCGATTGGCGGGCACGGCCGGTACGTGTGATGTCGCCGATGCTACAGCCTCGGTCGCAAACTTTCGGGACGTGTCGGTGGCGGCGGTGGCGCCGGCGCCGGCGCCGGGTAGAGGCCTGTCCGTCGCGGGTGCCGCTGGCGCCACCACGTTGCCCGCCTTGTTGCGTGGCCGCTCGTTTCGCCCGGTTCCGCCCGGCAGCCTCGCCTCGCGCTGCCGGCGTTGTTCGGCCTCGCGCGGGGCGGCGACCTCGCGCGCGTGGAGATCGCGCACCATGCGATCGTCCTCCGGCAGCGTTGCCTCGACCGTGCCGGTCGCCATCAACTCGTCGTACATGGCTTCGACGATGCGGCGATCTTCCTGGTCCGCGAGCTTCTTCTTGACCCATGCCACAGGTATTTCGAGCGTCGCGAGTACGGTCTCCAGTGTCAACGATACGTCGGGCGGTGCAACGCCAGCCTCGGCGATCGCACGTTCGAGGACGCGGGCAAAACTGTCCGAGGCATAGACGATGAGGTCGGCGACGAGATCGCGCGCAACCGCGTCGAGGCCGAGTGGTGGATCGACGACGCCGACGTTGATGTCGTAGTGTGCGATCAGGCGCGCGTAGTCCTGATTGGCGCGCTCGGCGCCGCGACAGACGAAATCCTTGAGCCAGTCGGGCCCCTCGGGGGCTGTAACGAGCGTCGTCGGTGTGCGGGCTTCGCCAAGCCGCCTGAGATCGTCGTAGCTGCGATTGATGCTCCACTCGACGGCACGGTGGATGTTGTTCTCGGCTGTCGATTGCGCGGTGTGGAAGGGATGGATGGGGTCGGTGAAATAGTGGCTGAGGACGCCCGCGCACCAGGCGGCTTCCGACCAGTTGCGTTCGGCGAGCGCTGAGACCAGGTGAGCGTACCAGCTCTGCACTTTCTCCGGCGCGCCGCCCCAATAGCCATCGCCGACGTGCAGCACGTGGTTCTTGAAGTCCTTGAACTCCTTGTCGGGCGCTTTCGAGCCTTCGACATAGACCTTGGCGTGCTTGAGAAAAAGCCGCTGCCAGCGCGGCGCATCGGACAGCGTGATCCGCTGCAGTGCGTCGAGCGCCAGCTTGTGATGCGTGCCGTTGGCGTGGGCCGCATAGATCACTCGGAATAGAACGCTCATGGGGTCTCCTCACCGCATCGCCCTAACGGCTGGTCGGCGCCACGGTCGGCCGAGTCGCACCGGAGGTGCAAACGAGGCGGCTCTCGTGCGCCGACTTTCAACAGATTTCGTTCAGTATTCAGGTGGGGCTCGGAGCGGCCGATGGCGCGCACATCGGATTTGTCAATAAGGTGGAGATGCAAGGCGAGGTGTTTATCGCTGAAGGGGCGGGCGAGCCGCTGAATGCCGTGCATTCAAGGCGCCGGCCTGCACCGGCGCGGCTGCAACGCAGCAGCCGCAGCCATCAGTGTTCGGCACGCGCGATCGCAGCGAAATGCTGTAGTAGCGAGCTCTCGTCGCCGTCGCCCGGGATAACGGCAAGGGCATCGCCGAGCACGTCGCGCGAGAACGAAACGCATTCGCCGCTGATGCCGACGCGCTCGGCGAAGGCAACGGCGTCCGCCGCATGATGATATATTTCATCGATCCGCATATGCGGGCTGGCGCTGCAATCCGACAGTCCGGCAAGGCCGCAGCAGTCCGGTCCGGCGCCGATCGGCCCGTCGAATGCTTCCGCCAGGACATCGGCGTCGATGCCGGCGTGGGTGCCGATCAGCATGGCTTCGCTCAAGGCGATGAGCCGCGCGGCGCGTACATAGCCGCGCAGGGCCGCAAGCCCCGTCGCCTGCCCCGAGCTGCCGATGCGGCGCACGGTGCCGAGCGGCGCCACCGTTACCGCGAATTTGTCGACGAGGTCGCTGAAGCCGCCGGCGAAGAGCTGCATCCGTCCGGAACTCGCTGTTGCAACGCCCTCGCATGTGAATACGTCGAGCATGCCGATGCCGCGTGTGCCGAGCAGGCCTGTGAGGCGGACGATGTCGGCATAGGGCCCCCAGCCAAAGTGGGCGATGATGGAACCGGGCACGAGGGCCGCGGCGATGCCGGGCCGCTCGTCGTCGCCATTGAGGGCGACGCGTAGCGCCGGGACGTCGGTCAACGTCGAAAGGATGATGCTGGCACCGGCGCCGAGGTCGAACAGGCTCGGCGCAAGTTCCATCGTCGGGCTCGCGGGGAAACCATTGCGGCGTTCGGCGACGGGGTCGAACGCCAGAACGCGACGGCCATGCGTCGAAAGCCGCTTGGCCATCTGCAATCCGAGCGGCCCAAGCCCAAGAATTCCGACAAGGGGTGGGTTGTCCATTTGGTTGTCTCTCCCGGATCGATCTTCGGTATACGCTCTTGCCGGCGCATTCTGATCCGGAACAGTCTCCACGCTGTTGCCGTCAATCTCAAGCGCCATCGCACGAGGCCGGCTCTGTGTCGGCGATCCGGCGGAACGCGCGAATCCCTGAGAGGGCCAGCCGGGCGCCGGACCGGCACAGGGCAGATGATGGCCTGAACGAAGCAGTCCCGCTAAATTCTCTGGTGTTCCTCACCCGGCGCATCTTCGGGTAAGCGGTTGGCGGTGTTGGGACAGAAGTGCTTCGACGATGCAATATTCCTGGATCTGGTTGACCGTTCTGGCCGCGCTCATGCAGGCGGTGCGCACCGCCGCCCAGAAGCGGCTCAACGCACATATGACAGCTGCGGCGACGACCTACGTCCGTGCGGTGTTCGGCTTGCCGATCATGGTTGCATGGCTGCTGGCGGTCCTGGTCTGGGTTGAGCCGCGCTGGCCTCAACCGACGGCGAATTTTCTCGTCATGGCGTTAGCGGGAGCCGTGACGCAGGTTCTCGCGACCGTGACGTTGATCGTGCTCTTCCAGAAGCGCAGTTTCGCCTCCGCGACGGCACTCACCAAGGCCGATACGATCCTGACCGCGCTGATCGGCTGGCTGGCGTTCTCCGAACAGTACTCGGCCCCGGGCATCGTTGCGCTTGCGGTTGTATTCTGCGGCGTTGCGATTGTCATGCTGCCACAGGCCGCGGCTGCGACTACCGCGGCCAGTACGGCAGCGGACTCCGCTCCGCGAACCGTCGCAACGTCCCGCCATGACGTGCTCACGCGGCTGGCGAACATCTCGCCGGTCGCGAACCACATGCGCCGCTCGATAGATTCGCCAGCGATGCTTGCGTTTCTCGTCGCACTGCTCTTCAGCCTCTCCTATCAATTTATTCGTGAAGCGACATTGGCGCTCGCGCCGGGGCCATCATTATGGCGCGGTGCCTGGACTGTCGTCGTCGTGACGGGGCTGCAACTGGCTGGCCTGTCGATCTGGTTCGCTGTGCGGCGCGAGCGAGCCATCATGGCGGGCATCGTGCGCGAATGGCGGCTTGCAACCTTCGTCGGCGTAACGAGCGCCATCGGCTCGATTGCCTGGTTCGCGGCCTTCGCGCTCGAAAATGCTGCTTATGTGCGTGCCGTTGGCCAGATCGAGATGGCATTCACGATGCTGATATCAGCCTTCTACTTCCGCGAGAGGCTGCGTCATGCCGAGCTTGCCGGTATCGCCGTCATCGTCCTGGGCGTCGTGATGTTCCGTTTGGCGGGGTGATCGTTCACTTCCCCCACGACGTGTGGTGCGCCTCGACGCACGGAACCTCCATGGGACGGTGACCGTTTTCAGTGAAATGGCGGCTGCGAACCCGGTGTTTCGTCCACGCGGCGGTGCCGGATGGCATCGCAAGTCCGCTCTGAGCACAAAGGAGCAATTCATGACGACGAGAAGTTACATAGCAGGTGTTGTGTCGATGGTGATCAACGCGGTCGTTTTCGGCCTTGGTGCAATCGCAGTCCTATCGATCCCTTCACTCCGCACCGATGCTGCGATCTGGCTACCCGCCGTCGTCGTCGTCGCCTTTCTCGTCGCCCCGGTGCTGGCCTGGTTCATGGCGCCACGCCTCAGGTTGCGCTACTGGCGCCGCCATCCGCGAGGCGAGCGCGGCACGGCGGACAAGATGCTGAGCAATCTGTCGTGATTCAGGTTCGGCGTGCGGCGATCTGATCTAATTTTGGACGCAGCGAGCGCTTCATCCGGAGAGCGCGGAGGCATACCGAACGGTGACGCCGAGCCTCGACGTGGGAGAAACGTCCACCGCGACTTGCGCTACTACTTGCCTTCGCGCCACCAAGCCAGCGCCATGAGTGCGAGCAGCGCCGCGAGCGCGACGAAGCCCGTGAACATCGGTGTCAGCTTCACGCCGCGCGTGACATACGCTTGGCGGTCCTTCAAGCCCATCCACCCATTGCCCGCCATGACGCGCGAGCCCGACATCATCGAGATGCGCGGCAGGTCGACGGCCCCGGTGGCTGCCTGGGCGAGCACGCTCGTCGATGCCGTCCAGAACACGCCTCCGCCTGTCGCCGAAGCGATCGGCTCGAGTTTGTCGCGCGTTGCCGTGACCTCGCTCATCTCGCGAACGTCTTCGACGCCTGCGTGCGCGATCGCGGACAATTCACCTTGTGTGACCTTGTAGAGCCCTGGCGTCTTGACGCTGTCGGCCCAGCGGAACAGGCCTGGCGAGATCTTGTCGAGCGTGACCTCGAAGGCTTTTCCAGACGGCAGCTGCACAGTCGCCGGTGGTACGCTCTCGCCCATCGTGCGTCGTTCGATTTCGAGCCGCAGCCCCTTGGCCGTCGCGAACAGATGTTCTTCTTCGAGGTCCGGCTCCTTCATCAGCCAGTGCGAGAGCCGGCGCAGAAGATCCGAGTGCGGTCCGCCGCCATCGAACCCGCGCGCCCAAAGCCACGCCTGATCGGAGGTGAGCAGTGCGACGCGCCCCTTGCCCTTGCGGTCGAGAATGAGGAGAGGTGCGTCCTCGGCGCCCTTCATGACGATGTTGCCGCGCTGCGGCCTGACTTCCACCTGCCGGAACCAGCGGCCCCAGCTGGGTTCGTGCGATGCAACCTCGTTGGCCGCGCCCGGCAGACCGCGCGTTACCGGGTGCTTCATGCCGTCGGGCGTTATGTCGGCTTTGAAGGGTTGCTCGATGACACGCCCGGTCGGCAGCCCCGGCAGCACGGATGCAAGCGGTGTCCGGTGCAGGCTGAAGCGGCCGGCGTAGTCGTCGCCCGCCGCAACCAGCAGCGCGCCGCCGTGCTCTTCCACATAGCGGGCGATGTTGTCGTAGTAGAGCATCTGCAGAATGCCGCGATGCTGGTAGCGATCGAAGATGATGAGATCGAAATCGCGGATCTTTTCCGAGAACAGCTCGCGCGTCGGAAATGCGATCAGCGACAGCTGGTTGATCGGCGTACCGTCCTGCTTTTCCGGAGGGCGCAGAATGGTGAAGTGGACAAGATCGACGGCCGCGTCCGATTTCAGCAGGTTGCGCCATGTGCGCTCGCCCGCATGCGGTTCGCCCGACACCAGCAGCACGCGCAAGTTTTCGCGCACGCCCTCCGCCGCCACGACGACGCGGTTGTTCGCCGGTGTCAGTTCGCCCGCCGCAGTCTCGAGTTCGACCTCGAGGATATTCTGTCCCGGATGCGGAAACGGCATCTCGATGCGCGTCGTGCGGCCAATGACGGTGCGCACGATTTCGTCGGGCTTGCCCTCGCGCCGCACGGTGAGCTGCACCGCTTCCGCGGCCCGGCCCCGCTTGCCGGTCTCCGTCACCATAAGCTCGATTTCGCGCGTCTGCCCGACGATGCCGTAGCGCGGCGCCTGGATGACGTGGATGCGCCGGTCGAATTCGTCGGGCAGGCCCGTCAGCAGGGCATGCACGGGCGCGTCGAACCCGAGGGCTCCCGCCGTCTTTGGCACATCGTGCACCTGACCGTCGGTGATCATGACGACGCCGGCAAGCCGGTCGGGCGGCGTGTTGGCGAGAGCACGGTTGAGTTCGGCGAAAAGCTGCGTGCCGGAGGTCGAACCGTCGACGGGTCGGGCCGCTGGCACCCACTTGACCTCGAGGTTCTTGATCCCGCCGAGCTTGCGTTCCAGGTCCGATTTGATGGCGCGGGCCTGATCGGGGCGTGTGGCAAGCGTCTGGCTGGTGCTCTCGTCGATGACGACGAGGGCGATGTTCGTCAGGCTGTCGCGTTCCTCCTCGCGCAGAGTTGGATTGGCGAGCGCGCCGAGCAGCGCCAGCACGGCGAGCGCGCGCAGCAGGGCACCGCGCGAGCGACGCCACAGCAGCAGGCCGACAAGCGCGACGGCGGCCGCCAGAGCGACCCAGAAGACGGGGCCGGGCACGAGCGGCGCGAAGTCAATCGACCAATTCACTTGTCACTGGCTCCTATTGGCCGAGGCGTTCGAGCAGCGCCGGCACGTGGACCTGATCGGCCTTGTAGTTGCCCGTCAGCGCATGCATCACGATGTTGATGCCGGTGCGAAACGCCATTTCGCGCTGAGCTTCGCCGCCCGGCACGACCGGATAGACGGGGCGGCCGCGCTCATCGAGCGCCCAGGCGGCCGCGAAATCGTTGGCGGTGATGACGATCGAGGTGACGCCGTCGGCCTTGCGGGCCTGGCGGCTCTCGCCGCCGCCTTGCGTCACGGCATCGGCCTCGACCCACAACTGTCCGCCGTCCCAGCGGCCCGGGAAATTGCGGAGAAGGTAGAAGGCCTTGGTCAGCACGTGCCCTTCCGGCACCGGTTCGAGACGCGGCAGATCGAGCTGGCCGAGAATGCGCTGCAGCGGCGTTTCACGACTGCCGCCGAGGCCGAACCCGGTCGGCGCGCCACGGCCGTAGTCGCGCGTATCGAAGATGATCATGCCGCCCTGCTTCATGTAGGCATCGATCTTCGCGAGTGTCTTGCCGGCAAGAGGGTCGGCGGTGTCGAGAACGGGCCAGTAGAGCACCGGATAGAACGCGATTTCGTCGTCGGAGATGTTGACGGGCAGCGGCAAGCCGGGGGTTACGGCGGTGCGTGTCTGAAGGACGCGGCCGAGACCGGCGAGACCGAGGCGGCTCGCCTCGTCCGTTTCGGCATGGCCTGTCAGCACGTAGCCGAGCGTGACCTTGCTGGTGGCGGCCTTGGCGACATCGGCGATGTCGTCGAAGGCGGGCGCATCGCCCGCGCCGCGTGGCGTCTGTGCGAGCGCATCGGTGGGGCCTGACGCGGCCGCGGCACTTGCCGCGAGCGCCACCGCGAAGATGGCGGCGGCGGCGTTGCCGCGGGCCGCTGTGGGGGAGCGGCGGGTGAAGGCTGCAAGACCGCCGAGGCTCATCAGTACGACGGCAAGCATGTCGGCGAAGAGCAGCGCCAGCGCGGCGAGCAGCAACTCCGCCTTCAAGGGTTGCGACGTCTCCTTCTCGAGGCCAACACGTTCAACGCCAGCGGGAAGCGGCGGAAGCGGTTTCAAGGCCGCACTTTCGTCAAGGACGTTCAGTGCGCGGGGGCTCGCCTCGGCACCGTAGAACCCGGGTGGATGGTCGAGGCTCGGGCGAAGGTCGGAAATCTTCGATGCGGTGAGGGCCTGGGCGGTCGGCGGCGGCGAACGGAGCGTGCCGAACCCGTCGAGCGTCATCAGCGGTGCCAGCACATCGGCACGTCCTTCGGCGACGTCACCCGAGGCGGCGGCGGTCGTATCACCGCTCCCGGCGGTGCCCGTCGTCGCGGCGCCGAGCTTGCCGAGCGTCGCGACACGCCGCAGCATCTCGACGAAGAGGCCCGAGATCGGCAGGCTCGACCAGTCCGAGTTGGCGGTCACATGGAACAGGATGAACTGGCCTTCGCCACTGCGGCGCGCGGTCACGAGCGGCGTTCCGTCGCCGAGGCGCGCCCAAACCGCCACGTCACTGTCGATGCGGGCGGGATCTGCAAGCACCTGGCGGTTGATTTTCACGTCCTCCGGAACAGTCAGGCCGGCGAACAGGCTCTGCTCCTCGAAGGCCGCGAGGGGCTGCGGCGTCGACCATGAGAGAGCGCCGCCGAGCGTGCGGCCGCCGACGCGCAGTGGCACTGGCAGCAGATTGTCGCCGCCCTTTTCGAGACGCGGGCCGGCGAAGCGAACGAGTACGCCGCCTTTCTCCACCCAGTCAGCGACGCGTTGCGCCAGATCGCCCGACAGCGTGCCGATGTCGGCGAGGATCAGCACTGTTGCATTCTGCTTCAGGATCGTCTCGATCGCCGCTGCAAGGTTCGCGTCCTTCGACTTGACGATCTCCGCGTAGGGCGCAAGTGCCTTCTCGATATAATAGTCGGGCGCCAGCAGCGGTTGCGCCTGCTCCTGCGCCTCGCCGGAGAGGATGCCGACGCGATGCCATTGCGAGCGAGCGTCGATCAGGCTGACGGCGCCGGCCGATCGTTCGCCGGCGATCTCGATCCGCGTGACCTGGTTGCGCAACTCCAGCGGCAGGTCGAATGCGACCTTTGCAACGTCGTCTCCCGCGCCAAATGAGAAGGCGGCCTCGCCAAGCCGCTCGCCACGCGCGGAGAATGCGTTGACGTCGCCAATGCGCGCGCTGCCTCCCGCACGCAGGACGCGCGCCTCGAGCTTGCCACCCGCTCCGATCGTTGACGTAACGCCGATCGGCGTGGCGGTGGCGCCATCCTCGACGACCGAGAACGATCCGCCCGCGGCGATGTCCGAAAGCCTTTTGGAAAACGCTTCAGCAGCGCCATGGTCGATGCCGTCCGTCAACCAGACGACACTGACGCCCTCCTGGCGCGAACCTGCAAGCACCGCCTCGAGTGCGGCGACGGTCTGTGTCCGGTCCGGAGCGAAGGGCTGCGGCGCCAGGGCGGCAAGTGACGATCTGGCGGCGCTCGGCGCCTCGAGGCGAATGTTGTTGCTCTTGGCCGCGGACGCGGTGGCGGCGATGGCCACGGGACGCCCCTGCGCTTCCGCGGCGGCGATCATCCGCTCGGCCATGGCCCGGCGCTCCGACCAGTGGGTCGCGGCCGCCCAACCGTTGTCGACGACGATCGCGACCGGACCGCGACCGCTGATGAGACTGCCACGCGTCGGATTGAGAACCGGCTCGGCCAGCGCCAGGATGACGAGTGCCGCCGCGAGCAGTCGGATCAGCAGCAACCACCACGGTGTCTTGGCGGGCGTCTTCTCGCGGTTGTCGAGGCCGACGAGGATGCGTGTCGGGGGAAATTGCACCTGTCGCGGACGTGGCGGCACGGTGCGCAACAGGAGGTAAATCAGCGGCAGGCTGACGAGACCAGCGAGGAGCCACGGATTGAGGAATGCGAGCGCGCCGATGCTCATGCGCCACCCCCGGACGAGCCGGCCGCACCCTGTGCCTGCCAGCGATAGCCGCCCGCGCCGAGACGCATGATGAGCGTCAGAAGCGGTTCGGCGGCAGGCCTGTCCGTATGGTGAACGAGGAACGTCCAGCCGAGCCGTTCGGCAATCCGCATCAGGCCCTGGCGATGTGCCAGCAGTCGCGCGCTATACGCTTCGCGCAGGCTCTCGGCCCGGTCGGCAATCCAATGGGCGCCGCCTTCGGGAGAAAGAAACTCGGTGCGGCCGTGATAGGGCAGCGTCTCCTCGGCGGGGTCGAGGACCTGCACAAGGTGGCCGTTGACGCCGCTGCCGGCGAGGCCCTCGAGCCGCGCGGCGATGTCGTCGAGAGGATCGAGGAAATCGCTGATCAGGAGCGTGCCGGAAAAACGCGCGATCCGGCCCTTCGGCGGCAGGCTTTCGGTCAGTATCGGGCTCTCGGCGTGCTGGGCAAGCGCTTCGGCGAGTTTCACGGTAGCGCGGCGGCTTGCGGTCGGCTGGGTCAGGCCGAGCAGGGCGACACGCTCGCCGCCACGGACGAGCAGTTCAGCCGCGGCCAGCATCAGTACGACAGCGCGCGACTTCTTCGAAACCGGCGAGAGATCGCTCTTGAATGCCATCGACAGTGACAGGTCGGGCCACAGCCACATGGTGTGCGCCGCCTCCCATTCGCGCTCGCGGACATAGAGGTGATCGGAACTCGCCGATCGCCGCCAATCGATCAGCTGTGCGTCGTCGGTGCTTTGCAGCTGGCGGAACTGCCAGAACGTCTCACCGGGGCCGGCGCGACGGCGGCCATGGATTCCGTGGGCGACGGTCGCGGCGATCCGCTGCGCCTCGATCAGCAGGTCGGGCAGGCGGTCGGCAATGCCGTGCGCTTCCAGCTCGTGGGCGAACATCTCCGCCCCGACCTGATGCCGATTGGTTTCATTGCGTCGTCCGGCAGCCGCCATTAACGGCCTACTCCAGCGATTGCGTGAGGCGCGAGATGATAGCGCCGAGATCCTGCCCCTCCGCACGCGCGGCAAAGGACAAGGCCATCCTGTGCTTCAGCACCGGGTCGGCAAGCGCGATGACGTCGTCGACGGATGGCGCCAGCCGGCCATCGAGAAGGGCGCGCGCGCGGGCGCAGAGCATCAACGCCTGGCTCGCACGCGGTCCCGGCCCCCAGGCGATATAGCGGTCGGTTTCCTCGTTCGCCCCGGTGCCGGGACGCGCTGCGCGCACGAGCTTCAGGATGGCTTCGACGACCTTGTCGGGAACCGGAAGCTGGCGCACGAGGCGCTGGGTTGCGACAAGTTCCGCCGCCGACAACACGTGCTCGACGCGATGCTCTTCGCTGCCGGTCGTTGCGTATAGCATGCGTCGCTCTGCGACGATGTCGGGGTAGGTGACGTCGATCTGCAGCAGGAACCGGTCGAGTTGCGCTTCGGGGAGCGGGTATGTGCCTTCCTGCTCCAGCGGGTTCTGAGTCGCGAGGACGTGGAATGGATGCGGTGTGTCGTGGCGCTGGCCGGCGACGGTGACGTGATGCTCCTGCATCGCCTGAAGCAGCGCCGATTGCGTTTTCGGGCTGGCGCGGTTGATCTCGTCGGCCATCAGCAGCTGCGTGAAGATCGGCCCCTTGATGAAGCGAAACGATCGGCGCTGTCCGGGCGCATCCTCGAGCACTTCGGCGCCGATGATGTCGGAGGGCATGAGGTCGGGTGTGAACTGGATGCGCTTGGCGTCGAGCCCGAGCACCGTACCGAGGGTGTCGACAAGCAGCGTCTTGGCGAGACCGGGCACGCCGATCAAGAGCGCATGGCCGCCCGCGAGGATCGTGATCAGCGAGCGCGTGATCACCTCGTCCTGGCCGTAAATGACGGATGCGGCGGCGCGATGCGCCTTCTGCATGCGCTCGGCCGCGGCCTCGATACGGGGAACGATGTTGTCGTCCGTTTGCGTCAATGTTGTCATTGGAAGACTATAGCCCACTTCGGTGTGCGGGAAAGCGCTCGTGAGAGCCGGTGGAATAACCGGGGGACGATCCAGTCCGCCGCCCCGACCGTCAAGTGAACGATACGTAACAAAGGAGCGCCCGGACGCGTGCCCGACAATCGAGACCAGACAGGACGCGATGCCGGTATGGTGGGCGCCGAAGCCGGCGGCGGACCAGCGGCAACCCCCAGGAATTCCGATCTTTCGGCGCTCGAGGCGCGCTTCGATGCCGTGCCCGGCCGTCGTCCGGCACCCGTCGAGCGATGGAACCCGCCCTACTGCGGCGACATCGGGATGGCGATCCTGGCGGATGGAACATGGCACTATCGCGGCAGCCCGATTGCGCGCCCGGCGCTCGTCAAGCTGTTTGCGAGCGTATTGCGGCGTGACGCGGACGGTCGTCACTATCTCGTGACCCCGGTGGAAAAGGTCGATGTGGCGGTGGCGGATGCGCCGTTCCTGGCCGTCGAACTCGAGGTGGGTGGGCAAGGGGCCGACCAGCGTCTGGCGTTTCGAACCAACGTCGATGATGTCGTGGTGGCTGGAGTGGACCACCCGCTGCGGTTCGCGATCGAGCCCGGCACCGGCGGCATAAAGCCCTATGTGCTGGTGCGTGGCCGTCTCGAGGCGTTGGTCTGCCGGAGTGTGACCCATGACCTGCTCGCACTGGTCGAGGACGGCGATGGCCGGGCCGCAGGGGCTCGGGAGGCTGCCGGCGGGCGAACGACCGGCGCCGGACCGGATGCGGCGGCGCGTGAACGGACGAGCGCAGTGGCGTCAAGCGGTTCGGGCGAGGCAGGTTTCGGTATATGGAGCGGGGGCTGCTTTTTTCCGGTGCCGGAGTAATTCGCGGGTAATTCGCGAGTAATTCGCGGCGTCGCATGCGCCCGTGGTGCGGCGCGAGTGGGCTGTTCGGGAAAAAGGCGGTGGCATCCTGGGTGCGGCATCGTAGGCAACGCGCCAACAGATCGGTTTCTGTGCGTACACGCCAGAAAGAACCCGCCAGCAAGAACGCGCAGCAAAGTCCGTGCTAACCAATCGCGATCGGCGCAAAATTACTGACGAGCGCCATTCGGACACGAACGGCACCCCCCGAGACCCAGTCGCGTTGTTCACACGCGCCCGTCCGGAGGCGCGCATTGGCATGCGGTCGGATTACGCTGCACCCAGAACGTCCGGTCGGCATAGAGAGCGGATCTTGCCCGTCGCGATTGACGGGGCCGCGCCACCTGTTCAAAGCGTCAATGCACTCGGAATTCGCCGTCGACGATCCTCAATTCGGATGGCGAAATGAGCTTCTTGTGCGCCACCAGAACCTTGAACAGCTTGCCGTCGAGATTGCGGTTCCAGAAGTCGAGAAAGCACTGCAGTCGCGGAAAGCGGGGATGGAGGTCGTAGTCCTGCCAGATGTACGTCTGCAGCAACGCCGGGTGATCCGGCAAGCGATACAAGATCTCGGCCGTCGTTAGGCTGTAGCCCTGGAGCAGGGCAGCAAATTCTTCGCGAGCCATTGCGTCTCCTTCAGTAGGCAGCTTGCGTTTGGCGTATAGGCGTCTCCAGGTCGCGTTTCTTGTACGGAGAGAACGAGGCGGATGGCTGCGTGCCAATGTGGGGGAACCATCCAGCAAACGGAATTCTCATCCAACGGGATGCTACCCGCGAATCGCCGGTCAACGCTACAAAAATGTTCTTAATCAATATGTTGGCAGCCTGTCGCCAGTGCTGCTGCCAGGCCGTGCGGCGCCGTGGCGGGCTCGAGCGCCGACCGGTTGAGTGATGACGGCTTGCCACCTGCTCGCCAGCGGCGTTTTGCTCTCTACTCCCGCACTCGTCACCGGCTTCCGCGGATCCGCAGTGTCAAAGAGGCCCGGCCGCGTCAGCGGCCGGGCTGGAGTGCGTCGGGGGGAGGGGGGAAGCGAAATCCGAGTGCGTCGGGCGAGGCGTCGCCGCCAGGCCGTCAGCGTGAACCGGGTGTCAGCGGGAGCCCGCAATACCCTGCGTCGTTACGATATGTCCTTGCGATGCGAGTGACTGGAGCAACTCGTCGGCATTGGCAGTGGCGGCGCCGGTCGCGATT
>JAGRKS010000003.1 GCA_020442185.1 Hyphomicrobiaceae bacterium | reverse complement strand
CCGAGGTCATCCAGCGATTGGGTTCCTCGAAACCGAAGAACTGGGCTGCCCACATCTGGTGCTGGCCCACCTCCGTGGTGATGTAGGTGTTGCGGTCCTTCGTCAGCGCATACAGCCGCTCGATGGCATATTGCGGCATGATGACATCTTTCGACGGCTTGTAGGAAAGCGACTGGCGGCTGCGCCAGCGGTCGATCTGCGACCACCATGGATTGAGCGCACCCTCCTCCGGCTTTTGCTGAAGCCCGTCCCACAAGGCCAGCATGCGCTCCAGCACATGGGCGACATCACCAATGATCGGAACATCAACGCGAACATTCTTGTTGATCGAGGAAGGATCGATATCGATGTGGATTTTCTTCGAATGCGGCGAGAAGGCATCGAGCCTGCCGGTAATGCGGTCGTCGAAGCGCGCGCCGACACACACCATGACATCGCAGTCATGCATGGCGAGATTGGCCTCGTAGGTGCCGTGCATGCCGAGCATGCCGAGCCACTGCTTGTCGGACGCGGGGAACGCGCCGAGCCCCATCAGCGTCGAGGTGACCGGATAGCCCGTCAGCCGGCCGAGTTCACGCAACAGCTGGCTCGCCTTGGGCCCCGAGTTGACGACGCCGCCACCGGTATAGAGGATCGGCTTCTTGGCATTGGCCAGCAACTCGACGGCCTCGCGAACCGCCGGTTGATCCGGCTTCATCTTGGGCTTGTAGGTCTTGTGCTGGATGTTCGAGGGGCCGACGTAGTTGCCGGTTGCGAACTGCACATCCTTCGGGATGTCGACGACGACGGGCCCAGGCCGGCCGCTCTTGGCGATGTAGAACGCTTCGTGCAGCACGCGCGCCAGATCGTTGACGTTCTTCACCAGCCAATTGTGCTTGGTGCAAGGGCGCGTGATGCCGACGGTATCGCACTCCTGGAACGCATCGTTGCCGATCAGATGCGTCGGCACCTGGCCGGTGATGCAGACCAGCGGAATGGAATCCATCAACGCATCGGTCAGACCCGTCACCGCGTTGGTGGCGCCGGGCCCCGACGTGACCAGCACGACGCCGACCTTGCCCGTCGAGCGCGCATAACCCTCAGCGCCATGCACCGCCCCACCCTCCTGGCGCACCAGGACGTGCTGAACCTTATCTTGCTGGAACAGCTCATCGTAGATCGGCAGCACCGCGCCGCCCGGATAGCCGAAGATGTGCTCGACGCCCTGATCCTGCAGCGCCTTGATGACCATTTCCGCGCCTGTCATCTGACGTGCCATGGCGGTCTCTCCTTGTGACTATACAGAAAGCTCGACGCCCCTTCATGCGGGGCGAGAAGCGTTGCCGGCCGGACGCATCCCTCCGGCGAACTGCGCCGGAAGCTAGACGGGCCTCCGGCGAACCGCGCCGGAAGCTAGACGGGGACTCCTGGTGCGTCAATCGCAAAAATCACTAAATGAAAAGATGTCGCTCAGTTGTGTTTCCATTTCTTGCGCCGCCACACTCCGCCACGCAATCATATGTCGCCGCAGCCATGTTGCCTGCCGTTTGATGTAGTGTCGCGTATCCGCGGCCGCGACGGCCGTCGCCGCGTCGATCGTGAGCCGCCCGTCGAGATGATCGATCAGCGGTGCCAGCCCGAGCGCGCGCGACGCCGGCAATTCGGGCGATAGCGCCATGTCGCGCACATGGCGGGCTTCATCGAGCGCACCTTCCGCCACCATGGCGCGAAACCGCGCATCGCTACGCCGGTAAAGCTCCTCGCGCGGGCGCTCGACCACCAGCGCCGCGACGTCGGCAAGCGCAAGCAGCGGCTGCCCCTTGATCCGATGCCAGGCGACAAGCGGCGTCCCCGTCGCCTCGATCACCTCGAGCGCGCGCACCAACCGCTGGCGGTCGCTCGGCCGCAAGGCCGCCGCCGTTTCGCGATCACGGTTCGACAGTTCGGCGTGAAGATCCGCCGCGGGCAGCGTTGCGCCAGCCGCGCGCCAGCGCTCACGCACCTCGCGCGGGATCTCCGGAACCGGCGAAAGCCCTTCGAGCAGCGCCTTGAAATAGAGCCCCGTGCCACCGACGATGATCGGCAACAGGTTGGCCGACCGCGCGCTATCGATCTCGACAGCGACGTCAGCGAGCCAGCGCGCCACGGAATAGGGTTCGGACGCGCTGATGTGGCCGTAGAGCCGGTGCGGTGCCGCCGCCTCGTCGGCCCTTGACGGTCGGGCCGTCAAAATGCGGAGCTCGCGGTAGACCTGCATCGAGTCCGCATTGATAACGACGCCGCCGCGCGCCTTGGCAATGGCCAGTGCGATGCCCGACTTGCCCGACGCCGTGGGGCCTGCAATAAGGATCGCCGCTGGTCGCTGTGGCCTGCTCATGGCCTGTCACTTAAACGAATGCCACCGCTCGCGCGAGCGTTTCGGCGCCCCGGTCATCCTCGTGCAGCTCGAAGCCCGCCACGAGCAACCGCGACGACGTGCAATCCCGTCACCGGCCACCCGCCGGCCAACGGCGCGAGACCGCACCTTGCCTCGATGCCCGATCGCTCGCCGCGTGCCATCGACGTCCTTTGACAACATGCCTGCTTGGACAACATGCCTGAACCTTCGCCAGAGATGCACTGCCGCAGCCTCGTCCTGACTGCCGCCTCGGACAGCGCCCCGCTGCAAGCGGATGATATCGCGCGCGCCCGTGCGCTTCTCGGCGACGCCATCCTCCAGGACGACGAACTGATGCCCGGCCGCGCCTGGCGCGCACTGTTCGTCGCAGCAGAGACCGCGCCGCTCGGCGATTTCCGGCGCCGCGTCGCCGACGCGCTGGCGCATCGGCCGGTCGACGTCAACGTCGTCGCCGACGATATCGCCTACACCCGCAAACAGATCCTCGTCGCGGATATGGAATCGACCATTATCCAGCAGGAGATGCTCGACGAACTCGGCGAACTGATCGGCAAGCGCGCCGTGATCGAGGACATCACCAGTCGCGCCATGCGCGGGGAACTGGACTTCGAGGCTGCGCTGAAGGCGCGCGTCGCCATGCTTGCCGGTCTCGACGCGCAAGTGCTCGACGACGTCGCGGAGCGCATGACACTGATGCCGGGCGCGCGCGAGCTCATCGCGACGATGAAGGCAAATGGCGCCTATTGCGCGCTCGTTTCCGGCGGCTTCACGGTTTTCACCCAGCGGATCGCGCGCGATCTCGGCTTCGACGAGCACCAGGCCAATACACTCGAGGTCGCCGGCGGCAAGATCACGGGCCGTGTTCTCGAGCCGATCCTCGGTCGGGAAGCCAAGCGCCATGCGCTCGAACGGATCGCCCGAACGCGCGGCGTCGACATGATCCTGACACTCGCGGTCGGCGACGGCGCCAACGATCTCGACATGCTGGCGGCCGCCGGCCTGGGCGTCGCATTTCGCGCCAAGCCGAAAGTTGCCGCGGCGGCGAGCGACCTCCCCAACGGCGCGGTCGTCACACATGGCGATCTGACCGCGTTGCTCGCACTGCAAAATTATGCGCGCGCCGATATCGTTTCGGATTAAGCAACGCTGCGGCCGCTGGTGGAGCACACCGGGCAACAATAACACTCGACGCGAGCGCGACGAATCAGCAGAATCCGAGCCTGCGTCAAGCGTCGGGTTTCATCTCATCCACCGCATCGATGTCGCACTGCCGCCGGTCCGCGAACTTGATCGTTCGGGCCGCCGCCGCGCCGACGTCCGCACCGCCGAAACCACTCATCACCTGGGGCAAGGCATGAAATCCAGATTGCTCGCGATCGGTCTGATGGCCATCGCCGCCTTTGCTGTCGTCGACCTTACGCGAGCTGCGGCCGATCAGCTTGCCGCGCTCTTGACAGACAACGCTGCCGACGCTGCAGCTCGTGCCGATGCCGTCACGCAATCTGAAGCCGATGCGGCAGAAGCCGCGCGCCTCGACGTACGCCAGCCGCCAAGCGTTGCCATCCTCCAGGCGAACGCCGACGGCTGAGGGTGCTGCGGGCGCCGGACGTGGCCCGCCTCAATCGACAATGCTACTCCTGCCTCCAGCGAGCCTTCAAAGCCCGGACGAGCGCAGATAGATCTACGCACCCCAGCACAGGCCGCCAGCAACCCGTCGGCACGATCAAGGCCGCTCGAGAGGCACGTTGTGCCCCGAAGCGGGCAGGGTTCGCGACTCTACAGTGGCGCAACGGCATCGCCCCGCCGATGAACGGGCAATTGTGAGCACACCCCGCCCTTGTGATCGCGGCGGCAATTGCTATCTCCTGCGGAGCGGCGGTTCATCCCACCGCTTTCGCCGTGCGATCCGTGCCGACGACGACGGCACGGGCGTTTCGGTTGTCTTGGGTTGGCCGGGCCAGGCCGATCCAGACGCAATCTCCTCACCAGGACGGCAGGCAGACATGCGCGGGGCCTCATGACGGACGCTATCGTTATCCTGGCAGGCTTCCTACTCCTGATCGCGGGCGGCGAGTTGTTGGTGCGTGGTTCGGTCAAGGTGGCGACGATTGCCGGTATGTCGCCCCTGCTGATCGGCATCACGCTGGTCGGGTTCGGCACCTCGATGCCGGAACTGGTCACGAGCGTCCAGGCCTCGCTCGCGGGCTCCCCGGGCATCGCCATCGGCAATGTCGTCGGCTCGAACATCGCCAACATCCTGCTCATTCTCGGACTGACCGCCGCACTCGCCCCGATCGCCGTCAGCTCGGCGGCTTTTCAGCGCGACGGCGTTCTCGTGGTCGTCACCGCGATCGTATTCAACTTCGTTGGTCTCTACCTGCCGCTCGACCGCACTGTCGGCGCTGCCCTTCTGGTGATGCTGATCGCCTACCTCTGGCTCGCATATCGCCAGGAGCGCTTTGCGCCGTCCGAGGGGCACATGGCCCCGATCGAGAAAGCCCAGGCATTCGAGGGCATCGAGCCCGAAGAACTTATTCCATCGGGCGATGCGGCGGTTGCGGCGTCCGCACGCGAAGGCATCGTCATACCACTCCTGATGGCCTTGGGCGGACTGGGTCTCGTCGTCGCGGGCGGAAAGCTCCTGGTCGATGGCGCGACTTCGCTCGCGCGGGACATCGGCGTCAGCGAGACGGTGATCGGCTTGACGATCGTCGCCATCGGCACGTCGTTGCCGGAGCTGGTCACGAGCGCCGTCGCCGCCTACCGAAAGCATGCCGACGTAGCGCTCGGCAACATCATGGGATCGTGCATCTATAATGTCCTCGGCATCGCAGGCGCCACGGGCCTGATCGCGCCGACGATCATTCCGGCCGAGGTTGTGCGCTTCGACAGTCTCGTGATGCTTGCAGCATCGTTCGCCATGCTGGTGTTCGCTCGCACCGGATTCCGTCTGAACCGGCTCGAAGGCGCCGTGCTCCTCGCCTCGTACTTCGTCTATCTCTGGGTTCTCTGGCCCAAATAGTGCACGATACATCCTCACGCACCCGTGGCGGCACGCCACATCCTTACGCACCCGTGGCGGCACGCCACATTGCGACGAGGCGCAGTCGCGCTTCCGCCAGCCTGGGTCGGACTCGCGCGATGACCCGACGCGCCACCTGACGCATGCGCGATTTCACCATGCGGCCGTAGCGCCAGGCGAACGATGCCCGGACGCGAGCGAACAGCGCTTCCTTCCACGGCATGAACCATTCGTAGCCGTGACGGAACCAGTCGATCCGCATCAACGCCGGCTTGGTCAGCATGAAAATGCGCGCGACCAGCGCCGTGCTGACGACCTTGGCGGCCGCAAGCAGCAGGCCGGCAAGCAGAACCTGGCCGGCCGCGAGCAACCACAAGGCGCCGATCTTCACCGGAAACAGAACCGCACTCGGCAAAACGAAAACCAGAAGTGAGGGATAGGGCGGCAGACCAGCGATCGCCGCTTCGGCGCGTGCAACGAGACGGAAACGCGCGAGCCACGCGATCGCTTGCGACAATGGCCGCCAGCCCCATTCCTCGAACAGCAGAACGAGAGCGGCCAGAATATTGAACGCCATGACAAATGGCGCCGCGAGAATGCGCAGGACTGTGCGGGCGGGGCCTGTCGCGGCAGGTCGATTACGTTCTGGAGTGTGATCCGGCCCGGTCATGACGCCCTCCCGCCAGATGCTTCGATTGCCGCGCTGTCCACTTCGCCGCCCCTCTTTGCCTCGCCGCCGCCACGCTATGGATCCGGTGAATATCGATCTAGCCTCGTATTCCGGTTCTGACGTTTGGCTGCGAGGCAACCCCGACGCGCGGACAAACCGTCAGGTGCGCTACACGAGATCGTCGGCCCGGATCGCGCCGGCCCGCGCGGCCTCCTCCAGGGCCTGGGCGAGTTCCTCCCGCGCCTTCTCGGCCTGCCGCTGCCGGCTCCACAGCGAAGCATAGAGACCGTTGCGCTCGATCAGTTCGGCGTGCGTTCCCTGCTCCACCAGACGACCGCCGTCGAGAACCAGAATATTGTCCGCGTGCACGATGGTCGACAGGCGGTGCGCGATGACGAGCGTCGTCCGGTTGCGCGCGACCCGATCGAGCGCATCCTGAATCTCCTTTTCGGTGTGGCTGTCGAGAGCGCTCGTCGCCTCGTCAAGCATGAGGATCGGTGGGCCCTTGAGTATCGTCCGCGCGATCGCCACGCGCTGCTTCTCTCCGCCCGACAGCTTCAGGCCCCGCTCGCCCACCATCGTCCTGTAGCCCTCGGGAAGCGTCGCAATGAAGCGATCGATCTGCGCCAGCTTCGCCGCTTCCTCGATCTCGGCTTCGGTTGCATCCGTCCGGCCGTAGCGGATGTTGTAGTGGATCGTATCGTTGAACAGCACGGTGTCCTGCGGCACGACACCGATCGCGGCGCGCAGCGACTTCTGCGTGACATCGCGGACATCCTGGCCGTCGATCGTCACTGCGCCGGACTGGATGTCGTAGAAGCGGAACAGGATGCGGCTGATGGTGGACTTGCCGGCCCCTGACGGTCCGACGATGGCCACCATCTTGCCCGCGGGAACATCGAACGAGATGTCCTTCAGGATCGGCCTGTCCCGGTCGTAGGCGAACGATACGTTATCGAAGCGGATGCCGCCGTGCTGGACCACGAGCGCCTTCGCACCCGGCTTGTCCTCGACCTCGGGGTTTTCCTCGAGGAGCGCGAACATCGTCTCGAGGTCGACGAGGCCCTGCTTGATTTCGCGGTACACCATGCCCATGAAATTCAGCGGCATGTAGAGCTGGATCATCATGGCATTGATCATGACGAAATCGCCCACGGTATGGGTGCCGGCGACAACCCCGCGCGCGGCGAGCCACATGGAGAGAGTCATGCCGATGGTGAAGATCGCCGCCTGCCCAGAGTTGAGCACGCCGAGCGAATAATAGGTGCGGATTGCCGCGTGCTCGTAGCGCGCCATCGCGGCATCGAAGCGCCGCGTCTCGAGCTCCTCGTTGCCGAAGTACTTGACCGTTTCGAAGTTCAACAGGCTGTCGATGGCCTTGGTGTTGGCGTCGTTATCGCTGTCGTTCATCTCGCGGCGTATCTGGATGCGCCACTCGCTCGCAGCGAACGTGAACCACATGTAGAGCACGACGGTCGACAGCACGATGGCGACATAGACGATGTCGAAGTAGATGAGCAGGACGATGCAGACGAGCGCCAGCTCCAGCACCGTCGGCACCAGTTGCAGGAAGCCCATCCGGATGATCAGCTCGATACCGCGCGCGGCGCGCTCGATAACGCGCGACAGTCCACCCGTGCGACGCTCGAGATGGAAGCGCAGCGACAGCTTGTGCAAATGCTGGAACGTGCGCGCGTTGAGGGCGCGGACGGCATGCTGCCCCACCTTGGTGAAGAAGAGGTCGCGGATCTGGTTCAGCACCATCATCATCACGCGGCCGAATCCATAGGCGAGGATCAGCCCGGTCGCACTCAACGCCAGAACGCCGCCGGTGGTCCCCGCCGCAGGCTGGTTTGCGGTCAACCAGTCCGTCGCCTCCTTGAAGACGATCGGCACCATGATCGTCACCAGCTTGGCGATGACCAATACGATAAAGGCGAGCACCACCTGAAGGCGGAGATCGGGACGGCCGGCGGGCCAGACGAAGGGGAGTAGACCCGCGATCACGGTCCAATGGTTCGCACGGGCGCTGAGATCCGACAGGCCGCTCGATTGCGGCTTCGGATGAGACGATGTCGGCGGCCTGTGGTGCGGGGTCATCGCAGTTCCATGGTTCGAGAGACGCCGGGCGCGCCGTCTGAGTATGGCACCCCGGTTCCCGGCAAGCGCCCGACGGAGCCGACGGGAACCGATCGCTTCCGCGTCCGGCATCTAAACGCGCGAGGGTGCGGCCGCGGTTCACGCCGATGTGGCCGCAGCGGCCGACTGACCTGCGGTTCTCATCGCCTGTCCGCCCGCGTGAGCCGACCTGCCTCGCACATCGCACCCTGGTTGTCGAGCGCGGGCGAGGCGGCTTCACACGCGCCCCGACGTGTCGGTCCACGAAGTTCAGGCGTCAGCGATGCCTACGCGGGCGGCGTGGCAAGTGGACGCGCTGGCAGGGAAAAATGAGGTCTGGATCGGCGATGGACCGGCGGTTGGCTCGGTAGATGATGGGGAAGTGGACGCCGCGACGATAGTGCCGTTTAGAAATGCGCCAGAGGCTGTCGCCACTTGCCACGACATACGTGCCGGGAGGACGGATGCGGCGGCCCGCCCGCGCGCGGCAGCGACGATCGCCAGCCCGCCGCAGATGCCCGGCAACCCGCACTGCGCGATCATGTCGCGACGTTGCAGCGCTCGATCCATTGCGTCCTTCATCGTCACCAGCGCGAGCGGCGACGACAGGAGACGGCCGATCTGCGGCTATGACTTGATCGGCAGGCGCCCGATCACGGGCCGCGGGAGCGGCGGGGGCGCGCGGACGGTCCATCGCAATTGGCGGTTCATTTACCGTCGCGGGAGCTTCCGCGGCCCTCCGACGCGCTACAACATCCTCGGCGCGCCGTCGGGCTGCTGCGTCCCGTTCCTTAGCCAATCGTTCGGCCGCCTCTTGCCGTGCGGCCTCGCGTTCAGCTTTGGCCGCGCGCCGGGCGTCCGCTTCGCGCTGCGCCTCCGCCGCACGCC
>JAGRKS010000209.1 GCA_020442185.1 Hyphomicrobiaceae bacterium | reverse complement strand
ACTTCCCGCATCCTCCTCGCCATCGCCGAAGCGGAGGAAAAGCGCCATGCCGAAGTCGCGACGATCGAAATTCCTCACGACGATCGAGGCAGCCGAGTACCTGCGACTCGTGCCGCACACGCTGGAGAACATGCGCTGGATGCGCATCGGCCCCGACTACCGCAAGCACGGCGGTCGCGTCTTCTACGACCTCGACGAGCTGAAGGCGTGGTCGGAGCGCCAGAGGGCCAAGCCGCCAGGTGCCAAGGCCCCTACACCGCCAGGATCGGCTCCATCGGCATTTGCTAATGGACATCGGCGATGAAGCTGAAGTGGATCATCGTGAGCACGATCGGCGTCACCGCGATCGGCCTGTCGGGCAAAGCGGCAACGCCGCTCGTCATCTGGAATGCGTCGCCGAGCGTACCGACCGGACTCTATGTGGTTCTGCCAGGTATGCCGCGACGCGGCGAACTTGCCGTCGTGCGGCTTGCGCCGGCCGATCGCGAGCAGGCTCATCGCAGAGGCTATCTGCATCGGGCAGCATACCTGTTGAAACCAGTCGTCGCGATGAAAGGCGACAGCGTCTGCCGCATCAGAACAGCCGTGTTAGTGAACAATTGCACTTTAGCTGAGGCCCGCCTCATCGACGCAGCCGGTCGACCGATGCCGGCTTGGTCCGGATGCCATACGCTCCAGCCCGGCGAGTTGTTTCTGATCTCATCGGCAGCCGCATCGTTTGACAGCCGGTATCTTGGAGTGATTGGCGCGCGCCAAGTCGTCGGAACGGCGTGGCACGTAAGCCTGAACACCGCCTGCTGGAGCCGATCGGAAACATCCCGCCAGCCGAGGCGGAGGCCAACAACTATGCCAGACTGGAGCAGCTGAGTATCGCCGCCTGACTCGAAACAGCCTCCGCCAAACCCGGGGCGGTTCAGCATGTCGGCGTCGCTTGGCAGAGAGAGCAGACCTCGAGCGCATGCGATGCTCCGCTTAAAGATCGGGGTCGAAGCGCTGTCGCGATACCTCGATCAACGGACATCGCGAGACGCATGCCGAGCGCAGCCGGGCGAGCGCCACGGTCGCCACCGACGCGACGGTCCTCAACCAGCTATTCAGAGTTCGGCGTCGATGGCCAAGGGCCAACTCTCGCTCCCCGGACGTGGCGACCCTCAGAGTCGAACGTTTGAAGAATGGCCTTGATGGTCAATGGTCACCTTCCTGCAAGCGATCAGCCAGCTTAGGCAGACTTGGAGGTTTCTGGGGAAAACCTGCGGCGCCTTCCTCCGGAGCAGGCCTATAATAGAAGCTAAGATAAGGATTCGGTCGCTCTGGAGGCCGCCGACGGAAGAGGTATGGCCCGCAACAACGCTCACTTTGGGGTCAGTCCCCGTCTGGCAGTACTTCTTGGCGAGAGCTACCGCACGGCAGAGCTCGCTTTGAAGGAGCTTGTCGACAATGCTTGGGACGCCAATGCCGCGGCGGTAAGCATCCAGATTCCGTCGGTGCTGACGGAGAACGCTCGGATTGTCATTTCCGACACGGGCGAAGGGATGTCGCCCAAACAAATCCGAGAGCAGTACCTTCGGATCGCGCGCGACCGACTGAAGGAACGTGGCACACGAACCGGTGCTCCGTTCAATCGCGAGATTAAAGGGCGTAAGGGGGTCGGCAAGTTCGCAGGCATCGTCCTCGCTGAGGTCATGGAGGTCGAAACCAAACAGAAGGGAAAGCTATCGCGGTTTCGCATCGACAGGCGGACTCTGGAAAACACGCCCGGGGATATCGTACGCATCAAGGTGCCGATCGACACCACAAAGTGCAGTCCACAGGAGAATGGCACAACCATCACGCTATCTCACCTCGCGCAAACGATAAACTTCCCGACGGCCGAGTCATTGCGACATACGCTGGCGCCTGATTACGGCCGAGAGGAGCGGTTCGCGATCCTCGTCGACGGGACGCGACTCGATCATATGCAGACGGCCGGTCACAAGGCTGTTGAGACTTTGACCGCCGCCGATCTGACGGGGCTGCGTGTCGAGCTGGTGATCAGCGAGAAGCGGCTCCCGAAGGAGATGCAGGGCATCGTGGTTCGAGTGCGAGGAAAGATAGTCGGGCGGCCTCGGCTTTTCGGGCTTGAGCAGGATGAGTCGGTTCCGCCTCGGTTGCTTCAACACGTGACGGGTGTGCTCTATGCCGATGAGCTGGAAGAGGAGGCTGCGCGATCAGGATGGACTGACCTCAACGAGAGCGAGAAGAGAGTCGCGGCGGCCTTTGCGGCGGCTGGGCGCCTCCTTAAGGAGCAGCTGAAAGCCGCCTACAGTCAGCAGATGTCCGCAGCACATGCACGCTTCATGAAGAAGTACTGGCAGCGGATGCGAGAGCTGCCGGAGAATAAGAGGGAGTTCGCGAAGCGAGAACTTGCCAACATCGTCAACCGCTACCTGGGCAACGACGAGCGGACGGACGAGGCGATCGAATTCATGCTCAAAGGATTGGAGCAGGACGATTACTGGGCCGTGATGAAGGCGCTGATCGAAGCTGTGCCCGGGGATATCTCTGCCGTCGCTCAAGCCTTGAAGTCCTTCGGGCTCATCGACCTCGCAATGGTGGCGAGGGGAACTAAAGCCCGACTGGGCTCCCTCCGCTCCATGCGACTGCTGATCGGCGACGACGCGACGATCGAGGCGAGGATGCACGAGATCGTCGAGCGGAATCTCTGGGTGTTCGGCGCCGAGTATGCACTTCTGTCCAGCAATCAGACCCTGCAAACTGTGATCCCGAAGGCGCTGGCTGTGCGCAAGTCGTGGCGCGACGGGTCGAAGCGGCCAGACTTGTTGCTACTGAATCGCTACAAGGATCGGTTCCTGCTCGTGGAATTCAAACGGCCGTCGGAAACCCTGAATTGGCAGGACAAAGCTCAGGCCGAGGACTATCGGGGACTCCTGCTGTCTTACGCCAGCCCGATCGACATCATCGTTGTCGGAGGTAAGCGGATCAAGGAGATGCCGCAGCTGCCGGAGAACGGGTCCATAAAGATGCTGACCTATTTTGAGCTAATCAGTCAGGCGGAAAGCGAGCTTCAGTGGCTTCTTAAAGAGCTGGCGGCTGATCGAACGACGTTCGGGGAACCAGCCACGGTCATTGCTACCGACGAATAGTGGATCCAGTCTTGTGGTGGCCATCTCGCGCGCGTGCGAGAGACCGGCCATCGCCAGTGCGAGCACTTCATTCGCGCGTGGGGGAGGCGCAGTATGTCACTCTACGATCAGTGGTGCGATACGGCGAGAGAAGAGGACGGACGAAAGAGGTATTGGTGTCTCGTCGAAAAAGCTGGCGGACGAGATGCAATCAGAGCATCGCTTGGGCAGACCGTCCGGTCGCATTACGACCGACTTGATCGGATTGCCGACGATGTTGCGCGCCTAGGTTATGAGGGCGCAGCCGAAATCCTCCGCGCGCAGCTTCCGCAGACAGCCAAAGGCCGCTCTGGCGATCTCGGTGAGATTCTTGCGACCGAGTTAGTTGAGGAAGGGATCGGCCTTCGGGTTCCAGTACGACGGCTCCGCTACAAGGACGGACGCAACATGGCGATGCGCGGCGACGATTTTATCGGCGCTGGCTATAGCGCCGGTGACGACAAAGAGCTGTGGCTCCTGAAGGGTGAAGCCAAGAGCAACAAGGTCCTGGGGAAAGCAACCATCACGGCGGCACGGGAAGTCCTGAATAGGTACAGCGGCCGCTGCACGCCGGACTCGCTGTTGTTCGTCGCCAATCGTTTGCTGGAAAGCAACGAGGCCGACGACGTCGCGCTCGGCCGCGCGATCCGCGATGAGATAGGTCTGAAAGTGCCGCGCGCGGGCCGCATCGACCACATGCTGTTCACCATGTCGGGCAACGCACCTCCGGCCGCTTTGAAGGAGGACCTGGTCGCGGCGAGCGCGAACCGGAACCAGTTTGTGGTGAACCTCCGCATCGAGGACCACCAGGAATTCATCAAGGAGGCTTACAAAGAGGCGGAAGACCTTGGAGACGATTGACGAGTTGCGGATGTTTTTGACCGCCGCGACCCAGGACGGAATCCTTCGACGGCTGCTTTACCGGGGTACCGCTTGGTCGTTGATGCGATCAGATGGCGTGTTGCCGGCTGACGCTCCTCCGCTGGGCACAACAATCGAGACGGACCTAGCCGAGCACGGTTTTGCGCTGCTCCGCGGCGCGATGGCGCTTCGCACAGTCGAAGGCGCATCTCCGCTGACCAGCAAGGCCTTCGAGCGAGCGGCCAATGCGTTCGAAGCTCTTGTCCGCAATGGAGATCCGGAAGCGCCGGATCGTGGATTTCGCAGGACGATCGCGGCCGCCGCCTATCATCTCGCCGGCTATTCGGCAGTTGCTTACTCTCTGTTCAACGAGGTTCAAGGCAATCTCAACGCCGCGCCCGGCGAGACCGCGGTCATGTTGCTCATCCTGCGGGACCTCGACCGCCTTCGCGCCTATGTCCGAGACTGGTTGAACGATGATGCGCATAGCGATGCGCAGATGTCAGCCGAACTGCGCGGCGACGACCCCGATCCCGACGAGGTTCTGGCAATGATCCTCAACACGACGATCTGTCGTGCGCTGGCTCATTTCGAGTTCGCCCTTGCGACCGGCGACGAGGAGCCGCTGGAGACGGCCCGCAGTCTCCTAGCCACGGCCATCAGTTTAGCCAACAACGCCGAGAACGTACCGCTATGGTGGATTTCGAACCTCTGCCGCCATTTGATCGATGATCTTTGGGCCCATTCGTTGCACCAAAATCTACCGATCGATCCACCGGACGGGGCTGAGGAGCGCTATCCTGAGCTTCGACAGCTCTTCATCGGCTCACTTTTCGCCCGCAAGAGTTCCGAGGTTGAACTGTGGCCGTCGCAGAGAGAAGCGGCGCGTCGGTCGACGGACATGAGCGACGATCTTGTCGTGGCGCTTCCGACCAGCGCTGGAAAGACTCGGGTTGCCGAGATCGCCGCGCTGATGACGCTGTCCGCTGCGCATCGCGTCTTGATCGTCACGCCGCTCCGTGCGCTGTCGGCGCAGACCGAGCGCTCCTTCCGCAAGACGTTCGCTCCACTAGGTTTCAGCGTTTCATCGCTCTACGGCGCTAGCGGATTGTCCGCTGGAGACGAGGATGCGCTCCGGTCGAGGGAGATCATAATTGCGACACCGGAAAAACTCGACTTCGCGCTTCGCAGCGACCCTAGTTTAATCGACGACGTCGGCCTGATCGTTCTCGACGAAGGGCATATGATCGGCCCGAGCGAGCGCGAAATCCGCTACGAGACGCTCGTTCAGCGATTGCTCCGGCGCGGTGACGCTGCCAACCGGCGGATCGTGTGTCTCTCCGCAATTCTTCCGACCGGTGACGAACTCGACGACCTAACAGCATGGATACGATCCGATCAGCCCGGCGGGCCCGTGCGGTCGGATTGGCGCCCAACGCGTCAGCGTTTCGGCATGCTGACATGGCGTGGGCGCGATGCCCGCCTGACGCTCGATCTCACAGCGAATGGACCATTTATCGATCGATTTGTGGTTCAGAAGCCTCCACTGGGTCGGGAGAAGAAGCCGTACCCGCGTGAGGCCGGTCATCTGACTCTATTCGCCGCGTGGGAGTTTGCGGGCCAGGGGAAAAGAACTCTGATCTTCTCTACGCAGGCCAATTGGGTCGAAGGCTACGGCAAGCGAGTAGTCGAATTGTGCCGGCGCGGTTATCTGGAGCCGCTTCTCGAAGACGAGGGCCCGATCGCAAGGGCGCTGGAAGTTGGGAAAGAATGGCTCGGCGAGGATCATCCCGCCGTTGCCAGCCTGAAGGTCGGCGTCGCCGTCCATCACGGGCGACTCCCGAGCCCGTTCTTGCGCGAGCTGGAAATCCTGCTGTCGGAGGGTGTGCTGAAGGTGATCGTGGCGTCCCCGACGTTGTCGCAAGGCCTCAATCTCAATGCGGCGGTGCTGCTCGTGCCAGCGCTCTATCGTTCTGGCGCACTTATCACCGGCGAAGAGTTCGCAAACGTCGCCGGCCGAGCTGGTCGTGCGTTTGTCGATGTCGAGGGCCTTATCGTCCACATCATGTTCGATCGGGAGGACTGGCGCAGTCGCGAGTGGCGGCAACTGGTTGCCTCTTCGAAGGCGCGGACATTGCGGAGTGGTCTGATCCAGATTGTTGCCGAGATCTTGGAGCGCCTAACGCGCGAAGGCATTCTTGGGCGAGCTGATGCCTGGGAATACCTGGCCAATTCAAGGGACGGCTGGAAATCGGAGGCGGAGGAGGTTGCGGTCGCTGCCGAGCTGGCCGATGCAGGCGCGGACGATGATGATCAAGACGAAGAAGGTGATGGTGGCGGCGAAGAGGAAAATGTCGAAGAAGAGCGGCTGTCCCAGCTCGTCGAGCGTCTTGACGCGACGGTCTTCGGGTTGATCGAGGCCCTCGATGCTGATCGAGCGGACCTGCCTCGGTTGCTCGATGAAGCGCTGCAGGGCTCACTTTGGGAACGCCAGATCGCCCGTGAGGGAGAAGCGATAGTGGCGCAACACCGGCGGATCTTCGAAGCACGCGCCAATTTGATCTGGAGCGTGACCACGCCACAGGCGCGCAAGGGGCATTTCGCGATGGGCGTCGGACTTGAGGCCGGTCTCGCCATAGATGCGATGGCTGACGAGTTGGGAGCGCTCGTCGATCGAGCCGACGTCGCGTCGCTACCGGGTGACGTCGATGAACTCTCGGACGCACTTGCAGGCCTCGCCGAGCGGCTGCTTGTCATGCGTCCGTTCATTCCCGACAAGAGGAACGCGCTCCCGGCAGATTGGCGAAGGCTTCTCCGCCAATGGATTTCGGGTGCGGAGGTGACTGAGATCGGCCCTGACAATATGCGCGTTGTCGAGGAGGCGTTCACCTATCGGCTGGTTTGGGCACTCGAGGCGATCCGGACGCGCCGTCTTTCGCTCGGATGGTCGCCGGACATCATCCCCGGCGGCGGGGCGGCTGCGCTAGAGACAGGCGTACCTCGCTTCATGATGTCGATGCTGATCCGTGCCGGCCTACCGTCGCGTCGCGCTGCGATAGCGGCAATCGAAAGCGCCGAGCCGGTCTTTGTAACGCCGGCCGAGATGCGAGCTTGGCTGGAATCCGACGAGATCACCGCCTTCACCGATCTAGGCGATTGGCCGACACCGGATACCGCGGCGCTTTGGGCGCGATTCAGAACGGAAGCGCTAGGCGGCGGCATTCAAAAGTGGAATGTCGAGTCCAACAAGCGGTTGATCGATGTTCCCGCTGGCGCGCAAGCGCCGAGGCCTGGCCTGTACCGGATCATCACGGATGCTGGCGACGGACAGACTTGGCTCGCGACACCTGACTACCGACGTTTGGTGTCGTTCAAAAAGCCCACTGTCGATCCAAAGCCTAGCCTGTTTTCAGGTCGGGTTCCGGGGCGGACCACGTTGGTTGACGTGTTACGGATCGGACGGGGGAAGATGCGATGGCCCCGCGCAGACAACTAGCTAGCGTCAAGGCGCTTTCGGAGTACTTGACGGCGCAACGCAGTACCTTCGATTCCGGACGTAGTCGAAGGCGAAAACTTGCTCGCAGATCGGGCCGCCATGGATGTCGGCAAATGGGATCAAGCCACGTTTGATGTGGGTTGCAGACCAGAGCGACCAGCGCAGAGCCAACATTTTCAAAAACTCAACACCCCAATCGCTACCGGCATTATCTCAACGCAACCAGCTATCGCCTTAGCGGTGAGCGCGCGATCTAGAGAGGAATGCACGCGAAGCCGAGCCGGCCTAAGTCTTATGCCCAACAAGATAAAGACTGAACAGATGCATTTATTCGCAGCGCCATAGCTTCTGCCATGCCGGTGACGTCATCACCACGGTAAGAAAGATCCGGGCGGGTCCGCCCTCGTGCCTCGGGCGACCGGGCTCTATCGCGCGGCAGAGCCGGCCGCGCGACCAAGCCGCCGTGCGAAGTGCCGGCGTCTCGGCGCATTCGCGTAACGATCCCTCCCGCGGAGCGCGTCGCAGCCGACTGCTCGAAACCGCAGTCGACCGGCAAGTTGCGCGGGCGCAACGATCGTCGGCGCGGAGCGAGCAAAGCCAAGATCGTCTGCTGGTGGAGCCGTGATCGGCGTAGAGCGCCCCGAGACAAGACTCTTACTCTGCTGCGCGCCCGTTTGCTTGTGCTGCCGTTGCGAAGTTCGCGTCTGCGCGACCTGGCTCAGACCGCTCCCGTTCTGGTCAGCGCCGTTTCGCTAACGTCAGAGGCGATGGATCACCTGGACCACACGGAACATCGCAGACCTTCGAGCATCCTCGCGACAACGGCCCCGACCGCTGCCAACTGCTCCTCAGCGTCGCAGCGTGACCAAGCCCCGCCGATCAGCATGCGACGGTGCGGCAATCGTCTCCTTGAAGACAACCCGTCTCGTGCCGAGCCGGATCCTCCACTGCGTTCCGGCCCTGAAGGGTGTCTTCGTCACCGACCGCCGCAGATCCGCGCACGCCGGCGGGGATGGTCCCGCGCCGGCGCAACGAAGGAGCAGTCAAATGGCTACCATCGGTTCCGTGACGAAGCGCGAGGACGGCCGCTACGAGGGCGAGCTCAAGACCCTGTCGGTCAAGGCGGAGATCGTCGTCCTGCCGGTGCACGACAAGTCGGCGCCCACCCAGCCGGACTATCGCGTGCTGAGCCAGGGCATCGAGATCGGCGCGGGCTGGATCCGCACCGGCCAGATCTCGGGCAAGGAGTACGTGGCGCTGTCGATCGCGGCGCCGGAGCTCGGCTCCCGGACCCTCTACGCCAACCTCGGCCGCGCAGCCGGGCAGACCGATCCTGACGTGTTCGCCCTGATCTGGAACCCGCAGGACTGATGTCGATACCTCCGCCCTCGCGTCTCCGGACGCGGGGGCACCTTCATGCGTGATAAGAAGACGCCCGCCATCCTCCCTCCGCCCACCCACCCGCGGAAGGATGGCGGGCGCAGAGCCTCGCCCCTCCTCTTTGACGTCGGGAATGATCATGATTGCGGCGCGCAATGTCTTCAGCCGGTCTCGACCACCGGCGATTGGAATCGTCGCGGTTTCTGGTCAGGCGGTGGACACTCGCATTCTCGATCGACAACCGCAGTGCGTGCTGCATCGCCGGCGCCTGGATACGCTTGTGACATGCTCGCCACACGCGCCTATTGCGACTCGGTTCGATGACATCGCAAATCGTTCGTCGAAGCGCGTCGCGATTGCCGGCACGGAGCGGTTTTCAGCAACTGTCGAAACGCAGCCCGATCATGACCTGCAATCAGGTCGGCACATCCGGTTTGAAATGAAAGGGATCGTTTCAGGCAGAAGGAAGTTGCGGGAAGTTTGAAGCGGTTGGATTTGGAGAGCAGGATAAAAGCTGACGTCCGCCAAGGCGAAGTTTGCGCGATTTCAGTTGATTGCGTGGCGCTACGCAAATGCCCATGACGTCACACTGCGAAAGATTCGTTCCAATTCAATATCGTGCTTGACGCCGTCTTGAAGGTTTTCGGCGCTCTTACAATTTCTGCGGCCATTAGCAACGCAATGGAGCGTTTCATGGCCCAGGATCAGTTCAAACCGGAGCTCGGACGCATCAAGGATGCACGCCGCGCGCGTGCCTTGCGCTTCTCCGCGCAGGTATTCCGCGAGGCGGGCCGTCACGGCCGCGGCAGCCTGCGGCAGCACAGCCACATCAAGCCGGGCACGACGCATCGCGGCATGGGTGCGGGCGTGCGCGCCGCCGCCGGGCTGATCGCGCCCGGCACCCGACGCGTCATCGTCAAGGCGCGCTACACGCGCATGGCCGGCGGCGGGCTGGACGCGGCGCGCGCACACCTGCGCTACATCCAGCGCGACGGGGTCACGCCCGAGGGCGCGCGCGGACGCCTCTACGATAGTGACGGCGACGATGCCGATGCGCGCACCTTCCTCGACCGCTCCGAGCGCGACCCGCACCAGTTCCGCTTCGTCGTCTCCGCCGACGACAGCGTGCGGCTGCACGACCTCAAGCCCTTCGTGCGCGATCTGATGGCGCAGATGGAGCACGACCTCGACACCCGGCTCGATTGGGTGGCAGTGGATCACTTTAATACCGGCCATCCGCACACCCACATCGTCATCCGCGGCCGTGACGACCGGGGCAGGGACCTCGTCATGGCGCGCGACTACATCAGCCACGGCGTGCGCGCCCGTGCCCAGGCGCTGGTGACATTGGAGCTCGGCCCGGAAACCGACATCGAGCGCGTGCAGCGGCTCGCCAACGAGGTCTCGCAGGAGCGCCTGACCGCGCTCGACCGCAGCCTGATCGCGTGGGCAAGGGACGGCATCGTCGTCGTCAGCGCTAGGGATGAACGGGATCGAGCGCAAGGCACGTTCCGGACCGGACGGCTGAAACAGCTGCAGCGGCTGGGTCTGGCCGAGGAGAAGCAGCCGGGCGTGTGGGCGCTCGATCCCCATCTCGACAGCAAGTTGCGCCGGCTCGGCGAGCGCGCCGACAAGTTCCGCATGATGCAGAGGGCGCTCAAGGAGGCCGGCATCGAGCGCAGCGTCGCCGCGATGGCTCTGTTCGAGCGCGGGCCGCGCAAGGAGGCGCTGATCGGCAAGGTCGTCGGCGTCGGCATGGTCGACGAGATCACCGACCGCACCTGGGTCGTCATCGACGCCGTCGACGGCCGCGTGCACTACGCCGAGCTCGGCCGGTTGGCGCCCGAGCATGCGCCGGTGCGCGGCGCCATCGTCGCACTCGGCAGCGGCGTGCTCGGCGAGCGCGCAACCGCGGTGCCGAAGCTCGACCTCGTCACCGACATCGAATTGAAGCACCACATCGCCTATCACGGGCCGACCTGGCTCGATCAGGCCGCCGTCGCCAAGTGGCGGCCCGGGCCGAATACGCCGGGCTTTGCCGCCGAGCTGCGCTCCGCGATCGCCGAGCGCGGCCGATGGCTCGCCGAACGCCAGCTCGCCGATCTCGCGCCCGACGGCGCCATCCGGCCACGACGCGACATGATGCGCCGGCTGCGCGAGGCGGAGGCCGGGCGGCTGGTGCGTGATCTCAAGCACCATCTCGGCGCCGACTACGTGCCGTCGGAGCCCGGCCGCCGCATCAGTGGCACCTACGAGCGGTCGATCCCGACGCCCACCGGCCGGCTCGCCGTCATCCGCCGCGAGGACACCTTCACGCTGGCGCCGTGGCGGCCGGCGCTCGAGCCGATGCGCGGCCGTGCGGTGACGGGGATCGTCGGTCCGGCGCGCGTCACCTGGAGCCTCGATCGCGGCCGCGGCCTGCCGGGACGGTGACCGCCGCACACGAAGCCCGTTTCAAGCCATTCATCCCGGGGGAAAGCCCATGTCCTTTGTCATTGATGAGTCCGTTTCCGGCACGGTCGCCGGCCACGGCGCCGCCGACCTCGCCGCGCTGATCCTGCGCGTCACGCTCGGCGCGCTGTTCATCGTCCACATCTACTGGAAGCTCGCGATCCTCGACGGCGGCTTCGCGGCCTGGTGGGCGCGGTTCCGCGACAGCGGCTACCACTGGAGCGTCGGCTGGTACGTCGTCTCGGCCGAGATCCTCGCCGCCGCCTGCCTGATCCCGGGCATCCACACCCGCTGGGTCAGCCTCTACGCACTGCCGCTGATGCTCGGCGCCGTGCACTTCTGGTGGGTGCGCAAGGGCTTCTTCTTCACCGCTGCCGGCGCTGAGTTCCCCGCCGTCTGGGCGGTGATGCTGGTCGTCCAGAGCGTCCTCGGCGACGGCGCCTTCGCGATCGGATCGCTCGTCTGAGGGGCGCCGACGCGCGTCCTGCAGCTGCTCTCATCCGTCAACACTGATCGAGGTTGCCCATGTCCTTTCCGCGCCAGTTCCATCTGTTCGCGTTCCTGCGTCCCGTGACGATCCACACCGGCGGCTGGCGCTATCCCGGCGCCTGGCCCGACGCCAATTTCAACTTCGGGCGCATGAAATACTTTGCGCAGCGGCTCGAGGCCGCGTGCTTCGACGCGGTCTTCATGGCCGACCATCTCGCGGTGCTCAATATGCCGATGGAGGCGTTGAAGCGCAGCCACACCGTCACCTCCTTCGAGCCCTTCACGCTGCTGTCCGCGCTCGCCGCCGTCACCGAGCGGATTGGTCTCGTCGCCACGGCGTCGACCACCTTCGATGCGCCGTTCCATATCGCGCGCAGGTTCGCCTCGCTCGACCATCTGAGCGGCGGCCGCGCCGGCTGGAACATCATCACCACGGCCAACCCCGACGCCGCGCTGAACTTCGGGCTGGCCCAGCATGTACCGCACGCCGAACGCTACGCCCGGGCGCGGGAGGTGTTCGACGTCGTCACCGGCTTGTGGGATTCTTTCGCCGACGACGCCTTCGTGCGCAACCAGGAGACCGGGATCTACTTCGATCCGGATAAGCTGCACGTCCTGGACCACAACGGGCCGCATCTGTCGGTGCGCGGGCCGCTCAATATCTCGCGGCCGGTGCAGGGCTGGCCGGTGATCGTGCAGGCCGGCGCCTCCGGTGCCGGCCGGCAACTCGCGGCGGAGACGGCGGAAGTGGTGTTCGCGGCGCACGACACGCTTGCCACCGGTCAGGCCTTCTACGCCGACGTGAAGAGCCGCGCGGCCGAGGCCGGGCGCGATCCCGATCAGATCAAGGTGCTGCCCGGTGCGCTCGTGATCGTCGGCGACAGCATCGACGAGGCCCGCGAAAAGCGAGCGCGGCTCGATAGTCTGGTACACGCAGACAATGCGATGGCCTCCCTGTCGGTCGCGCTCGGGTGCGATGCGAAGAGTTTCGATCCCGACGCGCCACTGCCCGAGATCCCGGAGTCGAACGCCAGCAAAGGCAACCGCGCGCACGCGATTGCGATCGCACGGCGCGAGGGCCTCACCGTGCGCCAACTCGCCCAGCGGCTCGGCGGCTACGCCGGCCTCGCCTTCGTCGGCACGCCGAAGACGATCGCGGACGGAATGGAGGAATGGCGCGAGGCGCGCGCCGCCGACGGCTTCAACGTCATGTTCCCCTACCTGCCGCAGGGCCTCGACGACGTCGTCGATAAGCTGATCCCAGAACTCCAGCGGCGCGGGCTGTTCCGGCGAGAGTATCCGGGCACGACGCTGCGGGAGACGATGAGGCTGACGAGGCCACGGAACCGGTTCTTCTTACCGTGAAATGCGATTGGCACTCCCCGACCGAAGCCCCTGAATACAGCCGCTTCACCCGCCGCCATCGGCAACCGTGGACGAGGCGAACAGCAGAATGGCCGACATCAATGCTTTCGTCCTTCAACGGTACGGCCGATGTTGATTCGCTCGGCACCGCTCTCATCGAGGCAGCGGTCCTCCACCTGCAATGTAGCGAACATGAATCCATATCGCTCACGGACCATCGCGTGTGCCGTCGTCAGTGCTGTTTGAGGATCATGGCCCTTGGCAATGCGCAGATGCGCCGAAAAAACATACTTGCCGCTCGTGAGCGCCCACGCATGAACGTGATGCACATCAGCTACGCCGCCAATCTCCTCAAGCGCCCGCGCGATTTCGGCGAGGCTGATCTCGGGCGGCGTACCCTCCAACAACAGGTGGGCAGACTCTCGCAGGATACCCCAACTGGCCCAGACGAGAACGAAGCCAAACGCCATGCCAAGGAGCGGATCTATCAGCATGAAGCCGGTGAACTGGATTACCAGTGCGGCAACAATAATGAGCAAGCTGCCAACAAAGGTCTGAATGATGTGCCAAAGGGCACCCTTTACGTTCAGATCGCTGCGGCTCTGCTTCCAGAGAAGGCCGAGCGAAATGAACTCCGTGAAGAGCCCACCCGCGGCGGCAAGAAGCATGGGCCCTGTCGGCAGATCAACTGGTTGACCGAGCCGCATCGCGGCCATCAGGATCACGACGACGGCCATGGCCAGCAAGAAGCCGCCATTGACGAGAGCGCCGACGATCTCGGCCCGGTACCAACCGAAGCTGAGATCCTCGTCGGCCGGCCGCTTGGCCAGGCGGGCAGCGACGATCGCCACCAGTACGCCGCCAACCGCAGAGAACGTATGGAAGGCATCCGAAATGACGGCAACTGATCCCGTCCAAAGACCGATCCCCAGTTCGACAATGAAATAGATGCCTGTGAGCCAGGCGGAGATCGTCATGCCACGACCGCCCAACGGCGAATGTCCGTGCTGCGCGTCGACCATATCTCTAGCCCTTTCACTGTCAGACTACGCAATAAAGCGGCTCCCGACACTCAGCCGAGTACCGGCGGCAAATCGCCGAAGCCGATCATCTATGCGCGCTGTTAAGGCTGTTCATCCGTTGCTCGCGCGTCAATGATTCGGATGTCGAGGGCCATCGATATCAGCCATCAGGGCGCCGTCGCGCCCATGGTCGCCGATAGCTCTGTCTTGGCCCAAGGCCAATGACCGTCGATCTCGACCTGCAGGGAGAAGCTCAAGAATGTGCGTACCAATACGATTCCAGCCAGGACACCGATGCTCTCCAGCTTCGGACTTATGACCAATGATCGAAGAATGTCCGCCGCGATCAGGAGCTCGAGGCCGATCAGGATCCCCCGACCCAGATTGGCTCGCAGTCGGGTGTAGCTCTCTTCAAAACCGTCACTTGCCAGACGCATCACGAATGCCGATGCCGCCACGATTACACCGGACAGTATCGCGACGACACCCAATGCCTCCAAAGCAAGTGTCGACCATTCAACCACGGCTGACATTGTTGGCACTTCTCCTCTCAGAGATTAGGTTCAACCGCCCTGTTGACCGCCGTACAGATTTCTCAATCTCGGGAGGAACCCCGGCACTCGCCTAGCGTAGTCCGAGTAGATTTCTCCGAACTGATCAATCGCATCGCGCTCCTCAGCCCGCGCCAGCCGCACATACATGAACACGAGAACCGGAAACATTGCGAGCGTCAGCAGCGTCGGCCACTGCGCTAGGAAACCCAGCATCACCAAGATGAAACCGACATATTGCGGATGCCGGACGTAGGAATATGGGCCGGTCGCTGCCAGCTGCCCGGTCGACTGCGCATTATAAAGCACTCTCCAGGCTGCGGAAATTAATAGAAAGCCGGCGATCACCAACCCGTAGCTCAAGATGTGAAACGGACCGAAATGGGGGTTGGTCTTCCATCCGAACATCATTTCAAGGAGGTGCCCGGAGTCGTGCGCCAGCCAGTCCACATTCGGGTATCTGCTCTGCAGCCAGCCGGACAGGAAGTAGATCGTCAGAGGAAACCCGTACATCTCAGTGAACAAGGCGACAAGAAACGCACTGAATGCGCTGAAGGAGCGCCAGTCCCGAGCAGTTCTCGGTTTGAAAAAGCTGAATGCAAAAACGATGAAGATCACCGAGTTTATGATGACAAGGCTCCACAAGCCATAAGAGTCGCTTTGCATCTCGATGTAGCCCGTTTCAGGGGGGCGCGCCCATGCTCGCAGGACGCGCTCTTGGTGGACTATGGCAATGCCAATCGACGGATCTGATAGACGCGTTCATTCAGCGCCATAGTAAGGTGGTACCAGCGCCAGGTGGTTCTCGATCGATGTCACGCCAGGGACATTTTCAGCTGCGACTTGTGCCGCTGCCTTTTCCCCTTGCGTATTGACCAAACCCCACATCTGGACCTTGCCATTCTCGACGATAACGTTGATCTGGCCCTTCGTCAGTCCCGCTTCCTTCGTCAATTCCCGGGTCAGTTCTTCCCTGATCTTTCCGTCGTCGGCTGACGTGCTGCCGCGGCTTTGCCGGTCCGATGAAGCGATGGCTTGCACCAGATTGGCCCTGCTGACGATTCCGACAAGCTTGCCCGCTTCCACGACAGGGACTCGCTTGATGCGATTCTGCTCCAGAACTTGGGCAATCTCGGACAGCGTCGCGTCCTCGCCAATGGTAAGAACGTTGCGGGTCATGATCTCACTGACCTTACGGCCGTGCGCCTTGACGTAGTCCGCCGCCTTGTCCCGACCTGACAACAGTTTCGCTAGCCACCATGAATGGCGCGCGGCCGTATCATTCTCGACCCGTCGTAGCAGATCTCCTTCGCTGAGGATTCCCAGGATCCTTTGATCCGCGTCTACGACCGGCACGCCGCTGATGTGCCTGTCAAGCAGCAACTTTGCGACATCGGCCACCGTGGCTTCGGGGCCAACAGTGACCAAATTTGTGGTCATGATGTCTTTGGCACGCATATCGTCTCACTCCTTTTCTTTCTTTCATTGTCAAAGCGCCGCTCGCCCTCGCATGATCGGGTGCTCAGGGCGAAGCAATCGGTCTGCCGCGTCATATCTTCACTGTCCGCAGCCTGAGAGCGTTCAGAACCACGGAAATCGACGAAGCGCTCATCGCGAAGGCCGCGAACATCGGACTGATCAGAATGCCGAGGAACGGATAGAGGACGCCGGCTGCGACGGGAACCCCGGCCGCGTTGTAGACGAGCGCGAAGAACAGGTTCTGACGTATGTTGCGCATCGTGGCGCGCGACAGCCGGCGTGCTCGCACGATGCCATCCAGGTTTCCCTTCACCAGCGTGAAGCCGGCGCTTTCGATGGCGACGTCGGCGCCTGTGCCCATAGCGATGCCAACGTCGGCCTGGGCGAGCGCCGGCGCATCGTTGACGCCGTCACCGGCCATCGCAACCTTGCGGCCCTGGGCCTGCAGCTCTTTGATGATCCGGGCCTTGTCCTGCGGCAGCACGTCGGCGCGGATCTCATCGATGCCGAGCCGTCCCGCCACGGCCTGTGCCGTTCGTGCGTTGTCGCCGGTTGCCATGATGATGCGGAAGCCGAGGTCATGCAGCGCCTTCAGCGCCGCTGGCGTCGTCTCCTTCACCGGATCTGCGACGCTGATAAGGCCCGCGATGGCGCCGTCCACGATGACAAACATGACGGTCTCGCCGGCATCCCGTCGGCTGTCGGCTGTGGCCGCCGCGCCGCCGGCGTCGAGGCCGAGGTCGGCAACCAGCTTGGCGTTGCCGAGTGCCACGGACCGGCCGTCGATCACACCCTTGACGCCCTTGCCGGTCACGGCCTCGAAGTCTTCGGCTGCAGCCAAGACAACACCGCGCTCCTCAGCGCCACGCACGATCGCCTCGGCGAGAGGATGCTCCGAGCCGCGCTCGAGCGATGCCGCAAGTCGCAGAATCTCTGCCTCGTCGTGACCGGCCTCGGGCAACACGGCGACCAGCCTGGGTTTGCCTTCGGTCAGCGTCCCGGTCTTGTCGACGATCAG
>JAGRKS010000042.1 GCA_020442185.1 Hyphomicrobiaceae bacterium | reverse complement strand
AGCGGGCGAAGGGATTCGAACCCTCGACCCCGACCTTGGCAAGGTCGTGCTCTACCCCTGAGCTACACCCGCATCCGAAAAAAGGGGGTAATCGCCGGCCACAAGGCGCGACGGCCCCGTCTTATGGCGCAACTCTAAAACGATTGCAAGGGCCAACCATTCGACATCGGGCGCCTTGCCGAGACCATGGCGATCGAGGGTCTGCGGCATGCCGAGAGTTCGACATTTCGCGCGTCGGGTCTGCGGGGCTGGCCGGAGGGTACGTAATATTCTCCGGATGCCGATCACCAGCGGGTCCTCGTTGCACGGACAGCCGAGCGCCGGTAAATCGAGTGGTTGCGGCGCGTATCAGAGCCGGCGCTCGGTTGCCACCAGTCCGGCTCGCTGAGCCAGGCAACAGGACTTGGAGAAGGAACAGGTGACGAGCCGAGAAGATGAGCCACCCTTGCCGCCAGCTCCCGTAACCAGGGCGCAACTCCTCGACCTGCTCGCCGGGCTCAAGATCGCAACGCAGACTTTCGAGCACGAGGCCGTCTTCACCGTCGAGGAAAGCGAAGCGGTCGAACGCGCGGTTCCGGGCGGCCACACCAAGAACCTGTTCCTCAAGGATGCGAAAGGCGCGCTGTTCCTTGTTGTCGCGGAGGCACATTCCTCGGTCGACCTCAAGGCGTTGTCGAAGCGGCTCGGCGCCGGTCGCTTCAGCTTCGGGAAGGCAGAGCTGCTGAATGAGGTTCTGGGGGTGCCTCCGGGCTCCGTCACCGCGTTTGCGCTGGTAAATGACCGAGCGCGGCGGATGCGGGTCGTCGTCGACGAGCGTTTGATGTCCTATGCGACGATCAATTGTCATCCGCTGGAGAACACGGCGACCACGAACATTGCGCGCGACGATCTTTTGCGGTTCATTCGCGCCACGGGACATCAGCCCGAGATCACGAGAGTGGAAACTCCGGAGTGATCGGAACGGCTGTCCAACATTGCCACCCCGTCTTGCCGGTTGCGGCTCGGCGGGCCATATGCCTGGAAGGGCGCAGGAGGAATTCGGATATGGATCTCAAGCCGCAAGCGATGGCCGATGCGGGGGGCGGCAAGCTCGTCAAGGATGCGACGTCGGCGAGCTTCGCTCAGGACGTCGTCGAAGCATCCAAGGAAGCCCTCGTGCTGGTCGACTTCTGGGCGCCTTGGTGCGGCCCGTGTCGTCAGTTGACGCCGCTCCTCGAGAAGGTCGTCAACGGATACGCCGGCAAGGTGCGGCTGGTGAAGATCAACGTCGACGAGAACCAGCAGGTCGCCGCGCAGTTGCGCGTGCAGTCGATTCCGACGGTCTATGCATTTCGCGATGGCCGTGGTCTCGATGGCTTCATGGGCGCGCTGCCGGAAAGTCAGTTGCGCTCGTTCATCGACAGGCTGCTCGGTGATGATGCGGGCGACGAACTCTCCCAGCTTCTCGAGGCCGCCGAACAGGCGCTGGCCGCGGGTGACCTTCAAGGCGCCGCCGAGATCTATGCGGCGATCCTGCAGGAAGATCAGCTGAACCCGGAGGCGCTTGCCGGTCTTGCGAAATGCTATCTGAAGAGCGGCGATGTCGATCGCGCCGACCAGACTCTGTCACTGATCCCGCCGGAAAAGCGCCGCCTCGCCGCGGTGGAAGCGGTGGTTGCGGCGCTGGAATTGGCACGCAAGGCCGCCGACGCCGGCGATACGTCTCAGCTCGAGGCGCGTGTCGCCGCCGATCCGGCTGACCATCAGGCACGTTATGACTTGGCGATCGCGCTGGGTGCCGCCGGCCGCAAGGAAGACGCTGTCGATCATCTGTTGACGATCGTACGTAAGCAGCGCAACTGGAACGAGGAGGCTGCACGCAAGCAACTCGTGCAGTTCTTCGAGGCATGGGGTCACAAGGACCCTGCGACGATCGAGGGCCGCAAACGTCTGTCTTCGATCCTGTTCGCCTGAACCGGCTTGAAGTGTCGCCTGTGAAAGGACCGTGTCGTGGCAGCTTCTGACAAATATCGGCGACCCGCCGATTTGCCGCGGCAGATCCCATTGTTCCCGTTGCGGGGCGCAATTCTTCTGCCGCGGGCCACGTTGCCGTTGAATGTCTTCGAGCCGCGCTATCTGGCGATGGTGGAGGACGTCATGCGCGGCGATCGCGTGATCGGTGTCGTCCAGCCGCAGGCCTCCTCGGAGGCAAGAATCGAATCGCCGTCCGGCAATCGCGTGCCGCTGAAGAAGGTCGGATGCGCCGGACGCGTCACCACCTATCAGGAACTCGATGACGGACGACTTCTCATCACCCTGTCCGGTGTCGCTCGTTTCAACCTGACGGCGGAGACGGATGTCGCAAAGCCGTATCGGGTCGCCGACGTCGACTTCGAGAGTTTCGCTTCCGATCTCACGGCCGGGCTCGGGGAGGACGATGTCGATCGCGATGCGCTGCTCGTCGTGCTCAGGAAATATCTCGACGCCAACCGTCTGCGCGCGGATTGGCGCACGATTCTGAAGTCCTCGAGTGAATTCCTGGTCAATGCGCTTTCGGTAATGAGCCCGTACGGACCGGAGGAGAAGCAGGCGCTGCTGGAAGCGAAGAACCTCAAGTCGCGCGCCGACGTGCTGGTCGCACTCGCTGAGATGGAACTTGCGACGAGTGGCGGAGCCGGTGGTACGATCCAGTAGCGGCCGGCGATCCCGATGACGGGTTCGGTTTCCAGTGGCAGGCGTTGTTCGCCGGACGCGCGCGCCTTGCAAAACGCAGAGTGCCGGGGATCGAGATGGTGGACGACGCAGAGAGCGGAGACGGCATCGTCGAGAGCCAGCGGGCGATCGATCCGCGGCTCCTCGCGATCCTCGTTTGCCCCGTGACAAAACATCCCTTGCGATACGATCCCGTTCGCCAGGAGCTGATCTCCAAGGCCGCGAGGCTCGCCTATCCCGTCCGCGATGGCGTGCCCATCCTCACCAGCGAGGCCGCTCGCGCGCTCGACGATCCCCCGCATCAGGTGTGACAATCCAACGTTCGATCTGCTGGCGCCCTTTGGCCGGTCGCGCCAGAACCGCATCATGGCCCCACCTGCGTCCGATTTTGGCGCGACGCCCGACGACGCTCGGATCGTTCCGGCGGGCCAGCCGGGCGTCGTGGTTACGAACTGTTCACCACATCATTTCAGTCTTTCTCAAATTCCGCGTGTTTGGGTCTACCTGCAAGGATCGCATCCGCGGGAATTCAAGGCGTGAACAGTCAAGGAAATGGTTTCGGCAGCGATCGGATAGCACCGGGGCGCGGCAACGCCGCGCTGCGCCGGATGACGCTGGCGTGGTCGCGTGTGCACGACGGTGCGCGCGGCGGGCTCGCCACGGCCGGTCGATTGGCCGTGTTCGCGGTCCTGACTGTCGGCGCCTTGGCGACACTTGCAGGCCTCGTTCTGCTGCCATCGCCGATCGGTTCTGCTCACGTCGCGATTGCGGCTGGCGCCGCCCTGCTCGTCGCGGCGGCAGTGATCTGCGCAGTCGACGATTTCCATTCAATTTCGAGCGACGTCGCTCCGCAGCGGGAACGCTATGCCCGGCTGATCGAGACGCTCGAGCGGCGTCTCGAAAAGATGCAAGACGTGCATTGGCAGATTTCGGAAAGCGATGTCCGCTACCGCGACCTGCTCGACGCGCAGTTGGAAGTCATTCTGCGGCGCGACGAGCACGACCGCCTGACCTTCGTCAACCAGGCGTTCGTCAAGACTTTCGGCATTCCCGCCGATGAGGCTCTCGGCCGCCCATTCGCGCCGCGCGTGATCGAGGGCAGTGGCGTATCGCCCTTGCGGACCGGCGACGGGGAACGCAGCCGCACCTACGAGGAAAGACTGGAGACGACGGCGGGTAGCCGATGGATCGCCTGGAACGAGCACGTCGTCGCATCGGGTGTGGGCGACGGATTCGAGGTTCAGGCGGTCGGCCGGGACGTGACAGAAGATCGGCGCATGTCTGCGGCACTTGCCGAGGCGCGCGATCAGGCGGAGGCGGCGAACCGGGCCAAGTCCCGCTTCCTGGCAGCGATGAGCCACGAGATCCGCACGCCGATGAACGGTATTCTCGGCATGGCCGGCCTGATGCGCGAACAACACCTCACCGAGGAACAGCGAACCTACGCCGATGCGATCGACCAGTCGGCGCGGGCGCTGTTGACGTTGATCGACGAGATCCTCGATTTCTCCAAGATCGAGGCTGGCAAACTTGTCATCAACGATGCGCCATTTTCGCTGGCTGCCTCCGCGCAGAGCGTCGTCGAACTGCTCTCGCCACGGGCGCACGAGAAGGGGCTCGAACTGGCGCTCAATGTCGATCCGATGTTCGACGCACCGGTGGTGGGCGATGCCTATCGCGTTCGCCAGATCATGCTTAACCTGCTCTCCAACGCGGTCAAATTTACCGATCGAGGCGGCATCGCGGTCACCATCGCCGGGCGTCATGTCGGCGATGACGAGCGGCGACTTCATGTTTCCGTCGCCGTCGAGGACAGCGGCATCGGCCTTTCGACGGAGGAGATGCGACAGCTCTTCACCGAGTTCGAGCAGGCCGAGACCGCCGTCCGCCGGCAACAGGGTGGAACGGGACTGGGACTTGCGATCTCGCGGCGCATCGCGATGGCGATGGGTGGAGAAATTCGCGTCACGTCTGCTCCGGGCCGCGGCTCGACATTCATTGCCGAGTTTTTCGTGAAGGAGAACTCCGTATCGTCACACGATGCGAAGACGACGGCGGCAGGCACGACCGATCACCACGTCGTGCTGCTGGCGTTGAACCATCGCATGGAGCGGGCCAGCATCGCGCGGATCCTTCGCGCGGCCGGTCACGTCGCGATCGAGGCGAGCATGGACGAAGCGCAATCCGTCATTGCCAGTGCCGCGGCCGAGGGCACACCGGTCGATCGGCTCGTCGTCGACGTCGGCTGCGATGCCCGCATAGCCGGCGAGCTTCTCGCTGCGGCGCGCGCGGTGTGCGGCAAGACGCTGATCGGCCTCGTGACCGTGAACGTCCTGGCCCGCGCCGGCCTCTCTGCGTTTCGCGACAACGGGTTCGATCGCTATCTTGTAAGGCCGGTGCGGGCGCATTCGCTGTTGCGGCAGATTGCCGAGCACCCAGGGCCGGAAGGTCGATCTGCCGTCGAGCTGGCGGCCGGCGGAGCGACGCCACCTGCCGAAAAATCTTTGCCCCGCACGTCGGCGGATGCGGCTGCCGACGTGGTGGTTCTGCTCGTCGAGGACAATGACATCAATGCGCTCTTGGCGACCCGCGTTCTCGAGCGTTGTGGATGTTGTGTCGAACACTGCCGCAATGGTGACGAGGCCGTGAAACGCGCCATCGCCGCGATGACGGGTGGAACGCCGCAGCTCGATCTCATCCTCATGGATATTTTCATGCCGGGCATCGATGGCCTCGCCGCGGCGAAACTGATCCGAGAGGCGCATGCCCGGATGGCAGCGGAGAACCCGGGATGTCTTCCGCCCTTGCCCGCGATCGTCGCTCTTACGGCCAACGCATTCCCGGAAGATCGCGCGCGTTACTTGAGCGAGGGCATGGACGACTATCTGGCCAAGCCGTTCGATGTCCGCGACCTAGTCGGCGTGCTCGATCACTGGGTGCCGTCGCGATCGGCCGTCGGCCCACGCAAGGGTGCCGTCGCCGGACGGTGACCGGCGGTTGGCGGCGCGCGCAAGACGCCGCCGTGCGGCTCAGGGTGGTGCGTTTGGTCGCTGCGGCCATGCCAACCGGTCGCCAAAGTGTCACGGAATCATGATAGCCGAGCTAATGTGGCGTCGCGTGCTTCGACGGCCGGGCCGGTGTGCCCAAGGGCCGCCCGCGCGACACCTGGGGGTGGCAACCGGAACGGGACTGGAGACAGCACATGATGGCTGAAAGGGCGCGGTTGATGGCCGGGCGTTTGCAGGCGCGCGGTCTCGTCAAGTTGCCGCCGCTAGCTTCGCCGTTGCGTGGACTGATGGCGCGCGATCTGCTCGATGAGCACCGCGGTGGTCCGCTCACGGCACTCCGCCGTCGGCCGCCGAAGGTTTATGGCCGGGTTGGAGACCTCGAGGTCCGTCTTGCCGAAACGTGGGCCGACGTGAAGCGCGCGCAGCGCCTGCGTTACGAGGTGTTCTACAACGAGATGTCGGCGATGCCGAGCTTCCTCGCCGAGATGCGCCGTCGCGACGAGGACCCGTTCGATACCGTCTGCGATCATCTCCTCGTCGTCGATACCAACACGAAGGTCGGCATCGATCAGTGGCGCCCATCGCGCAAGCCGCCCGTCGTCGGCACGTATCGCCTGCTGCGCCAGGATGTCGCCGAGCGCAAGTTCGGCTTCTATACGCAGAGCGAATACGACATTGCGCCGCTGATCGCCGCACGTCGCAGCTATCGCTTCATGGAACTCGGACGTTCCTGCGTTCTCAAGCCCTATCGCACCAAGCGCTCGGTCGAGCTTTTGTGGCACGGGCTATGGACGTACGTGCGCGAGCACAAGGTCGACGTGATGATCGGCTGCGCGAGTTTCGAGGGCACGGACCCCAAGGCGCATGCCATGGCGCTGTCGTTCCTGCATCACTTCGCGCTCGCACCTCCTGAATGGCGCTGCCGTGCGCACCAGCATCTTTTCCAGCCGATGGATCTGATGACGAAGGAGGCCGTCGACATGAAGGCCGCGCTGAAGGCGTTGCCACCGCTCATCAAGGGCTATCTGCGCCTTGGCGCCTTCGTCGGCGACGGCGCGGTGATCGATCGCCAGTTCGGCACCACGGACGTTCTCATCGTGCTGCCCGTTGAAAAGATCGACCCGCGCTACTTCGACCACTTCGGTGCGCCCGACGAGGTCAAGAGCCGCATCGCCTGAGAGCGACCGGCCGACGTGCCGACACGCGCGTATGTCAACGGCGCGTCGGTAAACCAGTCGTCGGCGGTGAGACTATCGGCGGCTGCACCGCCAATAGACGACGCGATTGACGGATCGGATGGCAGCCGTCCGACGGTGCGGACCGCTTCCATCTGATCCGGTATCTCCCTAACGGCTGACGTCGTAGGCGGCGAGCGCTGCCATGTTGACGATGTCGGTATCGCGGGCGCCCAGCGAGCAGATCTGAATCGACTTGTCGAGGCCGACGAGAATAGGCCCAATGATCGTGCCGCCGCCGAGTTCACGCAGCATCTTGGTCGAGATCGAGGCGGCGTGGAACGCGGGCATGATGAGCACGTTGGCGGTGTCCGACAGGCGGCAGAACGGGTAGAGCTTCATCAAATCCTTGTTCAGCGCAACGTCGGCCGCCATGTCGCCGTCGTACTCGAAATCGACGCCGCGTTCATCGAGGATCGCGATCGCCTCGCGGACCTCGTCGGAGCGTTCGCCGCGCGGCTGGCCGAAGGTCGAGTAGGTAAGGAACGCAACGCGCGGCTCGATGCCGAAGTTGCGCGCCGCACGCGCCGCTTCCTCGGCGATATAGACGAGCTGATCGGTCGTCGGGATGTTGTGGATCGAGGTATCGGCAATGAGCACCGCACGGCCGCGGCACAACGCAAGGGTGATGCCGATGACGTGCCGACCGGGCGCCGGATCGATGACACGCATCACATCGCGATAGACGCTCGTCCAATTGCGCGTCACGCCTGAGATCATCGCGTCCGCGTAGCCATGAGCCACCATCAACGCGGCGAACACGTTGCGCTCGTTCGTGACGAGGCGCTGGCAATCACGCTTGAGATAGCCGCGCCGTTGCAGGCGCTTGTAGAGGTACTCCGTGAACTCCTCCTGATAGGGGGATTTGCGCGTGTCGTAGAGTTCGACCTCCGGACGCAACGCGATGCCGATTTCGGCGAAGTTCTCACGCACGCGGGCTTCCGAGCCGACGAGCATCGGCTGGCCGAAGCCTTGCGTCACGAAACTGTTGGCCGCGCGAATGACGGCGAAATCCTCGCCCTCGGAGAAGATGACGCGCTTGGGTTCAGACTTCACCTTCTCGAAAGTCGAGCCAAGCCAACCGACGAGCGGATCGAGCCGGCCCTGCAGACGGGCGACATAGCCGTCCATGTCGGCGATCGGCTGTTTGGCGACGCCTGAATCCATGGCTGCCCGCGCTACGGCTGGCGCAATGTGCCAGATGATCCGCGGGTCGAAGGGGGCGGGGATGATGTAGTCGCGCCCGAACGTCGGCCGCCGCCCATGAAAGGAGGATGCGACCTGGTCGGGCACGGCGGCGCGGGCCAGATCGGCGAGCGCGCGGGCGGCGGCAACCTTCATCGCTTCGTTGATGGTCGAGGCGCGGACATCGAGAGCGCCTCGGAAGATGAACGGGAAGCAAAGTACGTTGTTCACCTGGTTGGGGTAATCGGATCGTCCCGTCGCCATGATCGCGTCGTCGCGCACGGCATAGACGTCCTCGGGCGTGATTTCGGGTTCGGGATTGGCCATCGCGAAGATGATCGGATTTGCGGCCATGCTGGCGACCATTTCGCCGCTGACGATGCCGCCCGCCGAAAGCCCGAGGAAGATATCGGCCCCCTTGATGATCTCAGCGAGCTTGCGTGCCTTGGTCTTCTGCGCGAACGGTTCCTTCCACTGGTCCATCAACTCGGTGCGGCCCTTGTAGACGACACCGGCGATGTCCGAGACGAATATGTTCTCGCGCTTCATGCCGAGGCTGACCAAGAGATTGAGGCAGGCGAGTGCGGCAGCCCCCGCGCCCGAACAGGCGAGCTTGACGTCCTCGATGCGCTTGCCGGCGACCTCTAGTCCGTTGAGGATCGCGGCGCCGACGACGATTGCCGTGCCGTGCTGGTCGTCGTGGAACACCGGAATGTCGAGGAGTTCTTTCAAACGCTCCTCGATCACGAAACAGTCCGGCGCCTTGATGTCCTCCGAGGTTGATGCCGCCGAACGACGGACTGAGGTAGCGGACGCAGTTGACGAAGGCGTCCACATCCTCGGTGTCGACGAGAAGATCGATGCCGTCGATGTCGGCGAAGCGCTTGAACAGCGCGCCCTTGCCCTCCATCACCGGCTTGGCGGCGAGCGCACCCAGATTTCCGAGGCCGAGGATCGCGGTGCCGTTCGAAACCACGGCGACCAGATTGCCCTTGTTCGTATATTCGTAGGCCGACTGCGGATCGTCCGCGATGGCGCGGACCGGAACGGCGACGCCCGGCGAATAGGCGAGCGACAGATCGCGCTGGGTCGTCAGCGGCTTCGTCGGCATGATCTCGAGCTTGCCCGGCTTGCCCTGGGCGTGAAATTGCAGCGCTTCCTGGGGGCTGAAGCGCGCTTCTGCGAACCGTGTGGCCATGGGGATGATTTCGTTCCGGAATGAAATTTTCGAGCGGTCCGGGGCTTTCGCGCCCCGGTTCGGCGCGGGCGCACGATATGTTGCGAGGGCCGAGGTTACAACCTGGATCAATGGCTGGATCGATGGGGGGAGCATTTCCGGGCCCGTTGATGCCGCGGTCCATGGCCTCCGAGGCTCTCGCTGGTCTTCGTTCGCGCTGCCGGGCCAGGGCCCCGCGGAACAGTGAATTTGCTCCGGCAAACGCATTTCCCTCGGCGGCAAAGCCGCGCTATGCGTTGCACCTTGACGATGCGAGGCGGCGACGGACGGAATGCCACAAGGAAATCAAACATCGCGGCCGGACGGGAAGCCCAGGCCCGCCGCCGGGCCGCCAGGTGGCACAGGCGCCACCGCGGGCCTGGCCGAGGCGACGCCGTCCATGGCGCAGTACCTCGAGATCAAGGCCGCCAATCCCGACAGTCTCCTCTGGTATCGGATGGGGGATTTCTACGAATTGTTCTTCGAGGATGCGGTGGCCGCGTCCGAGGCGCTTGGCATCGTCTTGACCAAGCGCGGCAAGCACCTCGGGGAGGATATTCCGATGTGCGGTGTACCGATCCACCGCGCCGACGAATATCTCCAGCGTCTGATCCGTCGCGGCTTCCGCGTTGCGGTGTGCGAGCAACTCGAGGACCCGGCGGAAGCGCGCAAGCGTGGCGCCAAGGCGGTCGTTCGGCGCGACGTCGTCCGCCTGGTGACACCCGGCACGCTCACCGAGGAAGCGCTGCTCGATGCCAGCCAGCGCAACTACCTGACGGCGGTCTTCGCGCTGGCAGGCGAACAAGAGGAAGCGCTTATTTCTTCTGGCCGGCGTGTGGCGCTCGCGTCCATCGACATCTCGACAGGCGAATGCGAAATCGGCGAGACGTCGGCCGCCGATCTGCCGGGTGAGCTCGTGCGGCTTTCGCCGGGCGAGGTGCTGGCGAACGACGCGTTGATGAGCGACGCCGGTTTCCGGCAGTGGGTCGAGATCGCGGGGGCGGCCGCGACGCCGGTTCCGACGGCCTATTTCGACAGTCTATCGGGAGAGCGCGCGCTCAAGGATCGCCTCGGCGTGGCCGAACTCGGTGGCTTCGGCCACTTTTCCCGAACAGAGCTTGCAGCGACGGGTGCGCTGCTCAAATACGTCGAGCTGACACAGGTTGGAAAGCAGCCGGTACTCAGACCGCCGCGGCGAAGCGGCCAGGATACGGCACTGCTGATCGATGCGGCGACACGGTCGAGCCTCGAACTCGTCAGATCGTCATCCGGCGCCAAGGAGGGAAGCCTGCTGGCGGCCATCGACCATACGGTCACGGGCCCTGGCGCGCGCGAGTTGGCTGCCCGGCTCAGCGCACCCTTGAAGGCGCCGGCGGCGATCGCGCGCCGTCACGATGCCGTCGGCTATCTGGTCGAAGAAGATCGGTTGCGCGACGACATCAGGGCCGCAATCAAGGGCACACCCGATATCGCACGGGCGCTCTCGCGGCTGGCGTTCGGCCGTGGTGGTCCACGCGATCTCGCAGCCGTGCGAGATGCGCTCGCCGCTGCCGAAACCGCGGCGGTACTGCTCGGCGCGCGGGCGGGCGCAATGGGGCTGCCGGCGGAACTGGCCGACATCGCGCGGCGTCTCGGAAAGGCCGCCGGTCCGCTGCAGACGGATCTCGCCGCGGCGCTGGTCGACGATCCGCCACACTTGAAGCGCGACGGCGGTTTCGTCCGGCCCGGCTATTCGCGCGATCTCGATGCCGCTCTCGATCTGCGCGATGCCGGTCGCGGCGTGATGGCGGCACTGGAGGCGCGATATGCCGAGGAAACCGGCGTCAAATCGCTGAAGGTCCGCCACAACAACATTCTCGGCTTCTTCATCGAGGTGACGCAGCTCAATGCCAAGCCGCTGCTCGAGGCGCCGCTTTCCGAAACGTTCCGGCATCGCCAGACGATGGCCAATGCCATGCGCTTCACCACCGTCGAGCTCGTCGAGACGGAGGGACGCATCGCATCGGCCGCGGAGCGCGCGCTGGCGATCGAGAATGACGTGTTCGCAGAACTCGCGGGACGGATCGGCAAGGCCGAGGGCCTTATCGGCGAAATCGCTGCCGCAATGGCGGAACTCGACGTGACGGCAGCTCTCGCCGATCTGGCCCATTGCGAAGGCTATGTTCGCCCTGAAATTGACGATAGCGAGCACTTCGACGTTCGTGGTGGCCGGCATCCCGTCGTAGAGCAGGCGCTGAGACGGGCGAGAAGCGGGCCGTTCATCGAGAACGATTGCAGCCTCGGCCGGGCACCCCTCACCCCAGCCACCGGTTTCGACGATGGCGACGGCGCGCTGATCCTGCTCGTGACCGGCCCGAACATGGCGGGGAAATCCACCTACCTCCGGCAGAACGCCCTGATCGTGGTTCTGGCGCAAATGGGGTCCTACGTGCCGGCGCGATCGGCACACATCGGCGTGGTCGATCGCTTGTTCAGCCGCGTCGGCGCCGCCGACGATATTGCGCGAGGTCGTTCGACTTTCATGGTCGAGATGGTCGAGACGGCCGGCATTCTCAATCAGGCAACCAGCCGCTCACTCGTCATACTCGACGAAATCGGCCGCGGCACCGCAACCTTCGACGGTCTCTCGATCGCATGGGCGACAGTGGAATTCCTGCACGACGCCTGCCGCTGCCGCGCCCTGTTCGCAACCCACTATCATGAGTTGACGGCGCTCGAGCGCCGCCTCACGGGTGTCGCCAACGTCACCGTCGACGTCAAGGAATGGCATGACGAGATCGTCTTCCTGCACAAGGTGCGCGCCGGGGCGGCCGATCGCTCCTATGGCATACAGGTTGCGAAGCTCGCGGGGCTGCCACGGCCGGTGGTCGAGCGCGCGAGCGAAGTCCTGCATCTGCTCGAGACCTCGGATCAGGTCAAGAGCGGAGCGGCGGCCCTCGACGATCTGCCGCTTTTTGCCGCCGCGCGACCGAAGAATCCCATCGCGGCATCGCAGCAGCCGTCCGAGATCGAGGCCGCGCTCGAGCGGATCAATCCGGACGAGTTGACACCTAGGGGGGCTCTCGACGCGCTTTATGCCCTGAAGGCGCTGGCGAAGGAGGCCCGCTGAACCTTCCCGCACTCGTCTGGCTGGCCTCCAGTGATCAACTCCACGGATCAGCGGGCGATCCTGAAAAACGCCATAGAACGCGCTCCCCGACAGCGCGATCGGCGCAATCCCGGGCTCCTCCCCAACCGGCTGATTAAGGCGCTCGCGCGCGTTCTGGCCTCGTCGGAAACCCAATCCGTCGACGTTCTGGCCGCACGATACAAGCGTTGGCTTGGTCCCCACGATCGCGCTAAACCGATGGCACTGAGGTCGAGCCTGACCTCTCCGCGCTGAGGCGCTATGGTATATGGCATGGATAAGCAGATCGAATTTCCCGCGCCGTTCTTCGACCCCGCCAGCTTGCGGCACGAGCTGACCGCGATCAATCTCGGTGCGACAAGCGCCACCGAGGCGCGGGGTATCGTGCTCGAGCGGTTGAAAGCGCTGGTCCGGGACGCCCGCGCGTCGGCCGAGGCGGTGTTGAACACCGACGGCAATGGCCGGCGGTGTGCTGCCGGTCTCTCCGAATTCCAGGACGAACTGATCCGCCTCGTCTACGACTATACCGTCACGCATATCTATCGGGCGACCAATCCTTCCGACGCCGAGCGCATGGCGATTGTCGCGACCGGTGGCTACGGCCGAGGGCTGCTGGCGCCGGGCTCGGACATCGATCTGCTCTTCCTGCTCCCTTACAAGCAGACGCCGTGGGGTGAGAGCGTTGCCGAATACATGCTTTATCTCTTGTGGGATCTTGGCTTCAAGGTCGGCCACGCCACACGCAACGTCGACCAGTGCGTGAAGCTGTCGTTCGCCGATATCACCATCCGCACGGCGATACTCGATAGCCGCCTGATCCTCGGCGATCCGCAACTGTTCGCCGAACTCATTTCGCGGTTCCGCGACGAGGTTGCGCGCGGCAGCGCGCGCGCCTTCATCGATGCCAAGATGCAGGAACGCGACGATCGCCACCGACGGTCGGGTGAATCACGCTATCGCGTCGAGCCGAACGTCAAGGACGGCAAGGGCGGCCTGCGCGACCTGCACACGCTCCATTGGCTGTCGATGTACCTTTATGGCGAGGGCGTCGGCCATAAGATGGTCGAGGCCGGCGTTTTCACGAAGGAAGAGTCGCGCACGTTCGAGCGTTGCGAGGACTTCCTCTGGACCGTCCGATGCTATCTCCATTTCATGACCGGCCGGCCGGAAGAGCGGTTGACGTTCGACGTCCAGGAGCCGATGGCCGCGCGGCTCGGTTACAAGCGCCACGGCGGCCTGCGTGCCGTGGAACGCTTCATGAAGCACTATTTTCTCGTGGCGAAGGACGTCGGCGATCTGACGACGATCCTGTGCAACACCCTCGAGATCCAGCAGCTCAAGACGTCGCCGGGGCTCAACCGGCTCTTGAACCCGTTGAGCTGGAAAACGCGCCGCGAGGTGCGCCAGAAGACAGATTTCCGCATCGACAACGACCGCATCAACGTGGCGAGCCGCGATGTCTTCAGCCGCGATCCGGTCAACCTCATCCGGTTTTTCGCACAGGCCGAGCATACCGATACATATCTGCATCCCGACGCCTTGCGCCTGATCCGCCGTTCGCTCAATCGTGTCGATCACTCGTTGCGCGCCGACCCCGAGGCCAACCGCATTTTCGTCGAGTTGCTGACCGGCCGCGTCAATCCGGAGGCGACGCTGCGGCGCATGAGCGAGGCGGGCGTTCTAGCCCGCTTCATTCCCGCGTTCCGGCGCGTCGTCGGGATGATGCAGTTCAACATGTACCATCACTACACCGTCGACGAGCACTTGATCCGTACCATCGGCATGATGACGGATATCGAGCGCGGCGGGTCCTCGGGCGACCTGCCGTTGTCGACCGAGGTGATCAAGTCGATCAAGAACCGACGTGCGCTTTTCGTTGCCGCATTCCTGCACGACATCGGCAAGGGCCGCACCGAGGATCACTCCATCGTCGGTGCCCGTCTCGCGCGCGAACTGTGTCCGCGGCTCGGGCTGTCGGCCGCCGAATGCGATACTGCTTCGTGGCTGATCGAGGAACACTTGACCATGAGCAATGTCGCGCAGAGCCGCGACATTTCCGACCCGAAAACGATCCGCGACTTTGCGCAAAAAGTGCAGACGATGGAGCGCCTGAAGCTCCTACTGCTCTTGACGGTCGCCGATATCCGCGCCGTCGGCCCCGGCACATGGAACGGCTGGAAGGGCCAGCTTCTGCGGACGCTCTATCATGAGACGGAAGCCGTGCTTCTCGGTGGCCACGGCAAGATCGGCAAGACCGTGCAGGCCGCCGAAGCGCAGGAGGCGATGCGCGCCGGACTCGCCGACTGGAGCCGCGGCGACGTCGATCGTCATATCGATCGGTTCTATCCGGATTACTGGCTGAGGTTCGATGCCCGCCAGCACGTCGAACATGCCCGCCTGATCGACGAGGCGACGAAGTCCGGCCGCAAGCTGGCTGTCGACTTCAAGTCGGATTCGTTCACGTCGATCACGGAGCTGACGATTTTCGCACCCAACCACCCGCGGCTTCTCTCGCTCTTCGCCGGCGCGTGTGCTGCAAGTGGCGCCAACATCATGGGCGCCCACATCACCACGACCCGTGACGGCTATGCCGTCGATACGTTCCTGCTGCAACGCGAATTCGAGAATGACGAGGACGAACAGCGCCGCGCGAACCGCATCACCAAGATCATCGATCAGCTGCTCAAGGGCGAGGTGCGCCTTCGGTCGCTGCTCGAAAAGCGGCGCTCGACGGAGCGTCGCGTCGAGGCGTTCAGTGTCGAACCGGAAGTCACGATCGACAATTCACTGTCCGATCAGTTCACCGTGATCGAGGTCGCCGGCCGCGACCGCCCCGGCCTCCTCTACGATCTGACCAGCGCGATTTCCGATCTCAATCTCGACATTTCCTCGGCGCACGTCACGACCTTCGGCGAGAAGGCCGTCGACGTATTCTACGTCACCGACCTGACGTCGAAGAAGGTCGTCTCCGAGCCACGCCAGAAGTCGATCGAGGCACGTCTGACGAGCGTGCTCGGCGGTGGCCCGACGGCCGTCAACGAGTAGGCTTCTTGCTTTCCCGACGGCATCAGCCCTCGGTCTGCTCGAGGTAGACGGCCTTGTCACCGAGGCCAGCCAGCTCCGGGTCCGCGGCTTCGAAGGAAATGCGCGGCCCGATCATCCGGAAGAGTGCGCCGAGAACCAGGCCGCTGTGCTTGAAGTAGATCCACGAGCGGCGCAGCTTGCAGCCCATGCGGGCTTTCACCGCATAGGTCGTCTGGCCGGTCTGGAGTTCGCCGATGCCGTTCTCGATGCAGAACTCGATCATCTTCATCCAGTTGACGAAGTAGAGATTGTTCTGCCGGGCGAGCGAATAGTCCATGCCGATGAACTTGCCGATCACCTTGTCCTTCTCGACGAGCGACAGGTTGAAGCTCGCGAGCACGCCGTCGATGCGGCACAGCAGAACACGGGCCTTTCCACCGGATTGGGCCATCACCTGGCGGAAGTAGTCCTCGGGGACTTCGTCAAAGGCCTCGTAGCTCGCCTTGCGGTTGTTGCGCGTCGCCCGGTAGAGCGCGAGGATCTCGTCGTGCACATCGGAAATGTCGTCGCGCCATTCGAAGTCCATACCCTTGGCGCTCTTGAACTTGCGGCGCATATCGCTGCGCTGGCGTGACGTCATCGTATTCAGGTAGCCCTCGATCGTATCGAACGGCAGCGGCAGGGTTGCGACCGGCAGAGACGCCATGCGGGCAAAGCCCGATGCCTGGATGGTTGCGTCGTAGCGCTTCATGTCGCCATCGGTCACGTCCTTCAGCGCCAGCACCTTGATGCCCTGGGCCTTCGCCTCGGCATGCATGGCGTCGATCAGCAATTTGACGGCCAGTTGCCGGCCGGCGTCGTCGAGCGTCCCGTCGATACCGATCGGGCATTCCTCCGTCATGGGGGAGCCCATGCCGAGCACGGGCATCTTGAGCAGACGCGGCGCCCATCTGGCAATCGTGTCGGCGATCGGCCTCAGGCTTTCGGGCAGGGTCATGTCGAGGCGATAGTCCAGGCGGAACAGGGGGGCTGCGGCGATCAGGCGGTCGCCAGAATAGACGGCAATCGCGGAGTACGTGAAGTGCTCCGAGCGCGACCTCTCGACGGCTGTGAAATAGTCCCAGTTCTCTGCGTGTCCGGTGAAGAGGGCGTTCCAGTCGTCGCGGCTGATGTCGGCGACGCTCCGGTGGTGCGCGACGCGATAGCGGCCCGGCGCGATGACGGTCGCGGACTGTTCAGAGGCGATGAGGTCGACGGTGCCGGCGTTCTCAGCGTACATGGGGAAGTCCTCGTTTGGCTGGTTCGTGCGCCTGCTGATCGGCGGCTGCCGGAGCGCTGGCGTTGCATTTCGTCTGCAGCCTTGATGCACCCGATCGGGCCTCGCCGCTGTTTCCGGCGATACAGCTTGCCAGCTTCGGTTCAGCGCATAGGGTTGGGATGATCGCCAGTGGCTCCGCGCGGGCGCTTCAACGCAGAGGACGAGGCATGAATTCGATGGCCGAGAACGCCGCCGCGACGGGCGTTCTCCAGAGCTATTGGCAGCGAATCGGCGATATGCCGGTTGCCGCGGCCGACGCCAGCGAAACCCCGGCGCTGCCGGACAGCGTCGATTACGTCGTGGTCGGAGGCGGATTCGCTGGACTGGCGACGGCCGTCCGCATGGCGGAAATGTCGGGCGGCGCCCGCATCGCCGTACTCGAGGCGAAGGGGGTCGGCTACGGCGCCAGCGGCCGCAATGGCGGGTTGATGTCGCCATTGCCGGCGCCGATCTGGCTGTTCAGCGCTGCCAACGATCCAGAACACCGCGAGGCGATGGGCGATCTCAACCGACTGGTGGCGGAGGCGGCCAGCTGGCTTGCGGCGATGGCGCCGGACGCGGAGGTGCGGCCGCTGCCGCTGGCACTCGAGGCGAAGGGCCGGGTCATGGATGCGGGGATCGAGCACGTGGCGCGCGTGCTCGAACGGGCCGGCATTGGCCATCGACTCGAACAGGCTGTTGGGGCGCAGCGCTTTCGCACGCTCTGGGTGCCGGCGCATACCGTCAATCCGTACCGCGTGGTGCTGGCGCTGGCCTGCGAGGCCCGCCGGCTCGGCGTCACGATCCACGAGCGGACGAGCGTCAGCGCCATCGGGCAGTGGCCGGGTTCGCGTGATGCCGAGATCACGCTCGGTGACGGCCGCACGATCCGGGCGCGCAGCGTCGTTCTGGCAACCAATGCCTACACGCCGAGCGTGAACCTTGAGGAACCGCCCAAGGCCAAGGTGATGCACAACTATATGGTCGCGACCAAGCCGCTCTCCGATGAATTGATCCGGGCGATCGGCGGCGGCGGCAAGTTCGTCGTCGAGCTGAACAAGGCCTACGTCTTCTACAGGGTCCACGACCGGCGACTTGTCTTCGGCGGTATCGAAAAATTCAGCCAGAACGAGCCGGGTGACCTCGACGTGCCCGCGAAGATCATGATGGGCCTGCGCCGGCATCTGGCCGAGACGCTGCCCGCTGGCGCATTGGCGGAAATCGCCGAGGCGTGGGGAGGCCGCTTTCACATGTCGAGAACCGACTTGCCGATCATACGCCGCTCGCGGGCGACACCGGCGCTGGTCTACAACGTCGCCTATGGCGGAACCGGCGTGGCGCTGTCGTTGACACTGGCGCCGGTGGCCGCCGCGCTGGCGCTCGAGCAGCCCGTGACGGACGCCCGGTTGCGGAGGGTGCACGAGGTGATGGCCCGCACCGGTCTGCCGGTGGCCGGGTTCTCGCGATTTGCCCTCAACGTCGGGCGGGGACTTGTCAGTGGGATGTTTGCGCCGAAGCGTGGTTGAGGGCCGGTAGAGGGACGGTCAGCATCGAATTGGCGGCGACGCCACGCAACGAGAGCGCTTGCCAGCGCAGCGCGCGTCGGATACTTGCCTCGGCCATGAAACTCTACAGCGCCTTTGCCACGGTCGGCGGGTTGACGATGGTCAGCCGGCTGCTCGGCTTCGTACGCGACATCCTCATCGCCGCGGCGCTCGGATCGGGAGCAATCGCCGACGCGTTCTTCGTCGCGTTCCGCTTTCCGAACCTGTTCCGTCGCCTGTTCGGTGAAGGCGCGTTCAACGCGGCCTTCGTTCCGCTGTTTGCAAAACGCCTCGAAGGCGAAGGTGCCGGGGTGGCCAAGACGTTCGCGGAGGAGGCGCTATCCGGGCTGCTGCTCATGCTGGTCATATTGTCGGCAGCGGCGATGCTTGCGATGCCGTGGCTGATGGCACTGCTGGCGCCCGGCTTCATCCAGGACCCGGCCAAATACGATCTTGCGGTGTCGTTGACACAGATCGCATTTCCGTACCTGACGTGCATGTCGGTCGTGGCGCTGCTCTCTGGCGTGCTCAATTCCATGCATCGGTTCTGGGCAGCTGCCGCCGCGCCCATCCTGCTCAATATCGTGCTTGTTTGCGCGATCACGCTGGCGCTGTTTCTCGGCTATGCGGAAAAGCCCGCGGCGGGCTACGTCCTTGCGCTCGGTGTGCTGGTTGCCGGTTTCGCCCAGCTCGCGATGTTGTGGATCGCCGTCCGCCGGGCGGGACTCGTTCTTCGCCTCGTCCGACCCCGATACAGCGAAGGCATCAAGCGGCTCGTTCAGCTCGGCATTCCTGGCCTCATCTCGGGGGGCATCACGCAGATCAACATCGTCGTCGGTACCATCATCGCATCGTTGCAGGCGGGAGCGGTGTCATACCTCTATTATGCCGATCGTTTGTACCAGCTGCCGCTCGGCATCGTCGGCGTCGCCGTTGGCGTCGTGCTGTTGCCGGATCTCGCCCGAACGCTTCGCGCCGGCGACAAGGCCGCGGCTCTGGATAGCCAGAACCGGTCGCTGGAGTTCGCGCTGCTGCTGACGCTGCCGGCGGCAGTTGCGCTCGCGATCGGCGCCGAGCCGATCATCCGCGTCTTGTTCGAGCGCGGGGCCTTTTCCGCCGCCGACACCCCGAAGACCGCTCTGGCGCTTGCCGCCTTTGCGGCGGGGCTGCCGGCTTTCGTGCTGATCAAGGTATTCCAACCGGCATTTTTCGCGCGCGAAGACACGCGCACGCCCATGATCTTCGCCGGCATCAACATGCTGGTGAACGTCGTCGGTTCGATCGCGTTGTTTTTCCTGTTCGAACGGGCCGGCTACATGCCCCATGTCGGCATTGCGGTTGCAACGTCGGCCGCCGGCTGGATCAATGCGGCTCTGCTGTTCCTCACGCTGCGGCGGCGGGCCGATTTCGCGGCGGACGCCCGGCTTGCGCGCAACCTGCCATTGATCGCGCTGGCGAGTGCCGCCATGGGGGGCGCGATCTATGTGGCCTTCGGCTGGCTCGAGCCGCAGCTCGCAACAGGCCAGCCGCTCGCCACGCGCGCCGCAGCGCTCGCGCTGGTGGTTGTGCTCGGAATGGTGGTTTTTGGCGTATTGACGCTGGCGACTGGAATTCTGAGCCGTGCCCAGATCGCCCGCTTTACAACGCGGCGCTCGGGCTGAGTGGCAGCAGAATTGAACACTGCTTCTTGTGCTTGCACGCCTGCGCGAGGCGGGCGATAACGCGACGACTTCGAAGGGGCCCGACAATGAAATTCAACGAGCGCGTATTCTCCGGCATGCAACCGACAGGGAGCCTGCATCTCGGGAACTATCTCGGCGCCATGCTGCAATGGATCGAGCTGCAAAAGTCGCACGAGTGCATCTATTGCGTCGTCGATCTGCACGCGATCACGGTCTGGCAGGAGCCAGAGGAGTTGAAGCGGTCAATCCGCCAGGTGACCGCGGCCTATATCGCGGCCGGGCTCGATCCCAAGCGCAGTATCGTCTTCAACCAGAGCCAGGTTTCGGCCCATGCGGAACTTGCGTGGATCTTCAACTGCGTCGCACGGCTGGGTTGGCTCGCGCGGATGACGCAGTTCAAGGAAAAGGCTGGCAAGGATCGCGAGAACGCATCGGTCGGTCTCTACGCCTATCCGAACCTGATGGCCGCCGATATTCTCGCCTATCGGGCGACGCACGTTCCGGTCGGCGACGATCAAAAGCAGCATCTCGAGCTTGCACGCGATATCGCTCAGAAGTTCAACAACGACTTCCGTGCCCCTATCGAAAAGGCAGGCTATGGAGATGGTGGGTTCTTCCCGCAGCCCGAGCCCGTCATCATCGGTCCGGCGACGCGTGTGATGAGCCTCAGGGACGGCACCAAGAAGATGTCGAAGTCCGACCCTTCCGATCTGTCGCGCATCAATCTGACCGACGATGCCGACACGATCGCTCGCAAGGTGCAGAAGGCGAAGACCGATCCCGAGCCGCTGCCGTCCGAGGCCGAGGGGCTGAAGGGCCGGCCAGAGGCGGAAAACCTCGTCGGCATCTATGCCGCCCTGACGGGGGCAACGGTGCAGAGTGTGCTCTCGACCTTCGGCGGATCTCAGTTTTCGTCCTTCAAGAAGGAGCTGGCGGAAGCAGCTGTCGCGCGGCTTGCGCCAATTGCAGACGAAAGTGCCCGACTGATGCAGGACCCCACCGAAATCGACCGCATCCTGGCGGACGGTGCCGCCCGAGCGCGTGCTATCGCCGCGCCGATCATGGATGAAGTAAAGGATATCGTTGGTTTCATCCGCTCCTGATATGATTCGGGAGTGCCATGCTTCGGCCGACGGCCCCGGGTCACGGCCGGCATGGTCTATCACACCCATCGCGGAGGCGGGCCACTCCGCGCTCTTTTTGCCGCAGGCGATCAGCCGTCGCGGGCAAGCAAATCCGGTTGTGGCCGCCCGGCGCTAATGGCAGCATGACGCTCATGAAGAAACGTCGCAGTTTTGAATCAGGTCACCGCCGCAAGTTCCTTCTCGTTGTCGACGACAGCACCGAGGTGGAGAGCGCGCTTTATTTTGCCGCCAGCCGTATCGAGCATACGGGCGGCTTGATCGTGATGCTCTACGTCATTCAACCGCAGGAATTCCAGCATTGGATGGGCGTCCGTCAGGTTCAGCTCGAGGAAGAGACCCAGACGGCGCGCGCCCTTTTCCGCCTGTTCCGCCGTAAGCTCAACTTGGCCGGTTTCGAGAACGTCGCGACCGAGGAAGTGATTCGGGAGGGCATCAAGTCCGAGGAGGTTGGGGCGCAGATCGACGAGGACGAGGATATCGCCATTCTCGTGCTCGGTGCCGCAACCGATGCCAAGGGCCCTGGCCCTCTCGTGTCTTCGCTCGCCGCCGGTGCAGGCGCCGGTAAATTCCCGGTTCCCATCACGATTGTGCCGGGGCATCTGGTGCTCGAGGATATTCGAGCACTTGCCTGATCGCTCTCCCGGTAACGCCCCGGTCGGAAGCACTTCGCAACGCACCCGGCGGCCTAAGGCCGTCATTCTGCGAGGCGCTGCTGTCACGGCGCCTGTTTTCGGGGGGGGCGCCTGCCACGAACCGCCGGGGCAATCGGGGACCCGGACGCCTCTGGTCCAAACGCTCGGCGGGCTCGGGTCTGGTTGGCCATCAGGGTTCGTCATGAGCCGGTAAATGGGCGGCGGTTTGGTCGCACGCGAGCAGGGTCTCCAAAACCGATCTGGAGACTCGACTTTGACACCCCGATCTCCTATATGCTTTTTGGAAGCGTTCTAAACATTGGCGCGAGGACGGACTGGCAACTGTGAGAGGTTGCCAATCGCTTCAATCCTCCAGCCGCCAGCGTGTCCGCATTCACACCATTCAACAAGGGCGAGGATCATGTTCATCCAGACCGAAGCGACTCCCAATCCGGCTACATTGAAGTTCATTCCAGGCAAGCCCGTGCTGAGCGCCGGAACGGCCGATTATCGCTCTTCAGATGAGGCGCAATCGTCACCGCTTGCCAAGCGATTGTTCGAGATCGACGGCGTGGGCGGCGTGTTCCTTGGCTCCGATTTCATCTCGATTACCAAGTCGGAAGCGGAGTGGCAGCATCTGAAGCCCATGGTTCTCGGTGCGATCATGGAGCACTACATCTCCGGAGCGCCGGTCGTGAGCGCCGGTGGTGGCAACGACGGTGCCGGCCTGAACTATGCGCCGGAGGACGAAGAGACGGTATCCACCATCAAGGAGCTGCTCGAGACGCGGGTGCGTCCGGCCGTTGCCCAGGACGGTGGCGATATCACCTTCGCAGGGTTCCGCGAGGGCGTCGTCTATCTGCACATGCGCGGTGCCTGCGCCGGCTGCCCGAGTTCGACGGCGACGCTCAGGCACGGCATCGAGAACCTTCTCAAGCATTTCTGCCCCGAGGTTCTCGAGGTCAAGGCCGCCTGATCCGCGCGCGGTCGCTGGTACCGTGCGCCGTCGCCGCGTTCGCACAATGCAATCTTGGAACCCCGCCTTTCCGTGCGGGGTTCTTCGTTTGGGGCGCTGAAGCGCCGCTTGAGCGGCCTCGTCCCGACGGCCCATCAGAGGCCATTGCAACGGTCGGTCCGGGCGGTGGGCCAAAGGACAGATGTCCAGCCGCTGCCGGATCGGACCGCGATATCTCCAACGAGGGTTACGAACTTATGACAAACCGACTGGACGACGACGCCCTTGCCAGCCTCTTCCTCACCGCGCGCACGCACAATGCCTGGCTCGACAAAGACGTGCCGGCAACGCTGCTGCATCAGTTGATCGACATCATGAAAATGGGGCCGACGAGCGCCAACTGCTCGCCAGCGCGGATCATATTCGTGGCCTCGAGCGAAGCGAAGGAGCGCCTCAAGCCGCATCTGTCCGGGAACAATGCCGAAAAGACGATGCAGGCGCCGGTTTGCGCGATCATCGGCCAGGACATGCGCTTCTACGAGCACTTGCCGAAGCTCTTTCCGCACGCCGACGCCAGGAGCTGGTTCGAGGGGGACGAGGCCAAGATCAAGGAAACCGCATTTCGGAATTCGACCCTTCAAGGGGCCTATCTGATACTGGCCGCCCGTGCGCTTGGCCTCGATTGCGGTCCGATGTCCGGCTTCGACGCCAGCGGTGTCGACCAGGCGTTTTTCAGCGGCACGGAAGTCAAGTCGAATTTTCTGTGCAACCTCGGATATGGCGACGCTTCCAAGCTGTTTCCGCGCAGTCCGCGGTTCAGCTTCGACGAGATGGCAAGCATCGTGTGACGCCCGGGTGACGCTCGACTGACGAGCGCTGTTCCGAGTGCAATCGGGTGATGCATTCGGTGGGCTGGACGTGTAGCTTGCCGCGCGATGAATATACTCGCGTTCGATACGTGTTTCGCGGCCTGCTCCGTCGCGGTTGGGCGTAATCTGCACACCGGCAGCGGCGTCATCGAGCAGCGGTTCGAGCCGATGGAAACAGGCCATGCCGAACGGTTGGTCCCGATGGTCGCGGAAACGCTGGCCGCGGCACATTTGACGCTTGGCGCCATTGACCGCATCGCCGTGACGATGGGTCCGGGAACGTTCACCGGCACGCGTATTTCCGTCGCGGCTGCGCGTGCCTTCGGTTTGGCTGGCACGGCTGACTGCGTCGCGGTATCGAGCCTCGCGGTCATGGCCGTCGGCGCACGCCTCAGGATTGCGCCGATATTAGATGGGCAAGACTTGGCCGTGGTGGTCGACGCACGGCGCGGCGAGGTCTACGTTCAGGTCTTTCGCGACGGTGCCGATGCGGATGGGGGCAGCGACAACTTCGGCCCGGCATTGTTGACGGTCGCCGACGCGGCGGCCATTGGAGGCACTAGGCCGGTCGTCTATGTCGGCTCGGCGGGGGAGGCGGTCTGCGCGGCGGCCCGCGGCGTTGGTCGCGATGCGCGTTTCGAACTTCCGGACCTGTTGCCCGAAGCCGGCAACCTTGTCCGGATCGCGGTGGACGGCGCGCCATCCGAGGTGCGGCCAAGTCCGCTCTACTTGCGGCCGGCGGATGCCAAGCCGCAAACCGGAAAATCAATCGAGAGGGCTCGATCATGAGCGTTACGGCGAAAAGCCGGCTTGATCCGAAGTATGTCAGTCTTGTGTGGGCGGGGCCGGAACGTGCGGCGGAATTCGCCGAGATGCACGCGCGGCTGTTCTCGCCGGCATGGGACGAGGCGGCTCTGGCCCAGATGCTTTCGCATCCCGGCTCGACGGCGTTCCTCGCCCGCGTTCGCGATGGTGCCAATGCATTGCCCGAGCCGGCAGGATTCGTGATCGGTCAACTGGCGGCCGATGAAGCCGAGATTCTGAGCGTCGGCGTGCTTCCCAATTGGCAGAGGCGGGGCGTCGGATCGATCCTCGTCGAGGGTTTGGCGCGAGCGGCGAAACGCGCGGAAGTGCGTCGTCTCTTCCTCGAGGTTGCAGCCGGCAATCAGGCGGCGTTCGAGCTCTACCGCGGGCTCGGGTTCACCGCTGTCGGCCTGCGCAAGGACTATTACTCCAAGCCGGACGGCACCACAGAGGATGCACTGGTGCTGGCCCTTCCGCTCGATCGCTGACGCTTGAGATGCTTTCGGCTCTGGCCTGACGATCGAGGCCAGGCGATTGCGGGAGGTTCGCGGTGGGTAAGCTCCGGGCAGGTTCGATCCTTGCGGGTTTCGCCGGGCTGACGTTGCCGTTGATGCCTGTGCAGGCGGCTCTGCTGCGGTTCTCCCCCCGCCTCGCTCGAACGTTCCCGCACTGGTATCACCGCCGTGTCTGCCGGCTGTTCGGAATTCGTCTCGAGATCGATGGCGCCGTCGTCCGCGACAAACCGGTGCTGCTGGTGTCCAACCACACATCCTGGCTCGACATCCCCGTCTTGTCGGCGGTGGCGCCCGTCTCGTTCGTCGCCAAGCGCGAGGTGGGCGCGTGGCCTGGCGTTTCAACGCTTGCCCGCCTGCAGCGAACCGTCTTCGTCGATCGTGAGAAGCGAACGGCGGTCGGTGAGACCGCAGGCGAGATCATCGAGCGGTTGAGACTTGGCGATACCGTCGTGCTGTTCGCGGAAGGGACATCGAGCGACGGCAACCGGGTGTTGCCGTTCCGGACCTCGCTCTTTGCAGCCGCCAAGCCGCCCCAACGCGTCGCCTCGGGCGTGCCCGATGCCGTGGTGCAGACGATCGCTCTCACCTACACGCGCCTTCACGGCATCCCGATGGGGCGCGCGGAGCGGCCCTTGACGAGCTGGTACGGCGATATGCAACTGCCACCGCATGCCTGGGCGTTGCTCGGCGCGGGGCCGATCGATGTGCGCGTCGTCGTCGGCCCGCCGGTTCCACTTGACGATTTCACCGACCGCAAGTCGCTTGCACGGCACAGCGAGGACGAGGTGCGCGCCAACGTCTTGCGGGCAACACGCGGCCTTGCCGCTGATGCGCCGGTCGAGCCGGTACGCCGATTGGAAAAACCAGCCCCCGTGCGACGGCGCAAGTCGGATGAAGAGCGCCTCGCCAAATGGGTGTGAGTGCGAATTGCACGGGCCGCCCTTTTTGATCCTCGACGCCGAATCGACGCCGGCGTCCGAGGTCAGCGCAAAATCGACACCTTTTCCTCATTTCCGCAATTCCGCCATCACCTGAGCCCGGTTCCGCCCGATCGTCGGCCTAGGCTCAGGGCAATGTTGGGAGAGGAGATATTCGCGCAATGCATAGGTTTCGACCGATTCTTGCCGCCATGTCGAAAGCGCTTGGCTTGGCATCGCTCTTTGCCGCCGCCGCGACGATCGCGGTAACCCCGGCATCCGCCACCGGTCTCGAGGTCAGTGCCGATCTCGGCCAGAAAATTCTGCCGCTCGGCAAGGGCGGAAAGGTCTACCTGAGGCTCAGTCTCAAGGGCGGGGTGATCGTCGATCCCGAGCGCCGCACGCCGGTCAACGTCGCGCTCGTGCTCGACCGCTCGGGTTCGATGAAGGGCAAGCGCCTCGATGGCGCCAAGGAAGCAGCGCGGCTGGCGCTGCAGCGACTGGCGCCTGAGGATATCGTCGCGCTCGTCGCATATAATCATGGCGTCGATCTGCTGCAGCCAGCGACCCGTCTCGGCAGCGATCACGCACTCGACGCGAAGATCGAAAAATTGCAGGCGGACGGGCGCACGGCGCTGTTCGCCGGTGTCACGAGCGGGGCGAGCGAGGTCAAGAAGTTCCTGTCCGCCAACCGCGTCAATCGCGTCATCCTGCTGTCCGACGGGCTTGCGAATGTCGGCCCGTCGTCGCCGAAGCAGCTGTCCGATCTCGGTCGCGAACTGGGCTCGGCCGGGATCTCGGTGACGACCATCGGTCTCGGCCTCGACTACAATGAGGATCTGATGCAGCGGCTCGCCGCGGCGAGCGACGGCAACCATGCGTTCGTCGAAAAGCCCGCGGATCTGACGAAGATATTCAACTCCGAATTCGGAGACGCCCTGTCGATCACGGCCCAGGACATCGACATCATCATCGAGTGCAAGATCGGCTTCAGGCCCGTCCGCGTGCTCGGACGCGATGCCTCGATCGAGGGCAACCGTATCCGCATGAAGCTCAATCAGCTGCAGGGGACCAACGAGCGCTACATCGTCGTCGAACTCGATGCGCCGGAAGTCCGCACGCCCGGAACCGCCGAGATCGCGAGCGTTGCGATCGACTATCTGGACCTTCAGAAGGGCCAGCGTGCGCGCGCCGAATCGATAGCACGCGGTCGCTACAGCGCATCCGAGCAGGAGGCCGAGGCGAGCATCGACAAGGCGGTGATGAGCCAGGTTGCGACGCAGGTCGCGACGGAGACGAGCGAGCGCGCCGTCGAGCTGCGGGACAAGGGCGATGTCACTGGCGCCCGAAAGCTGCTCGAGGGCAATGCCGCCTATCTCAAGAGCGCGCGTGACCGTTACGGTTCGGGGCTTGGTGCGGCTCCCGCGGCCTCGATCGGGCGATTGAACCAGCTCGAGGAGAAACAGCGTGACGCGGCCAACAATCTCGATGCCGACCGCTGGGACAAGACGCGCAAATCGATGCGCGCGATCGAGCACAAGTCGAAGGTGCAGCAGACATATTGATCCGCTTCATGAGCGGGCCGGCGCGGGTAAGCTGGTGCGGATAAGCTGGCGTGCAGGGTGGCATATGCGATTGCATGTGCCATCCCGTTGGCTTCGCCGCGCCCTCGCTCACAACTTGAATGCGACGACCTTCTGGTGCTGCTCGCCGAGCTTGTCGATGCCGAGGCGGATTTCGTCTCCGACCTGCAGCCATGCCGGCTCCTTCATCCCAAGCGCGACACCCGGCGGCGTGCCGGTGGTGATGACGTCGCCCGGCTCGAGCACCATGAACTGCGTCACGTAGGACAGGATGTAGGGGATCTTGAAGATCATCGTCTGCGTGTTGCCGGTCTGGCGACGCTCGCCGTTGACGTCGAGCCACATTCCGAGGTTGTCGATGTCGCCGACCTCGTCGGCCGTCACCAGCCACGGCCCGAGTGGCCCAAACGTTTCACAGCACTTGCCCTTCACCCATTGGCCGGAGCGTTCGGTCTGGAAGTGGCGCTCCGAGACGTCGTTGCAGACGAGATAACCGGCGATGTGCGCGGCGGCATCGGCTTCCGCGACATAGCGTGCGCGTTTCGAGACGACGAATGCGATCTCGACTTCCCAGTCGAGTTTCTGCGCATCCCTCGGCATCATGATGTCGTCGTTAGGGCCGACGATGCAGTTGCCGATCTTGTTGAAGATCACCGGCTCGCGCGGAATCCGCAAACCCGCTTCGGCGGCATGGTCGGCATAGTTGAGGCCGATGGCGATGAAGTTGCGGACGTCGCCGACGGGTGCGCCGAGGCGAACGCCGTCACCGACCTCCGGCAGCGATGCGGGATCGATGGTCGCGAGCCTCGCGAGTGTCGCAGGGTCCAGGCTGCGCCGGTCGATGTCGGGAACGTGCGCGGAAAGATCGCGGATGCGGCCCGCGGCATCGATCAATCCGGGCTTCTCGGCGCCAGCTTCACCAAATCGTACGAGCTTCATGGGCGTTGTTCCTTGCCGATTTTTGCGCCGCGTCCGAACAGTGGCGTCGCAGTCCACATTCGGCGAAACGTTATAGCGCATGCCCGGCGCGGCGTACGATCGGCGCCGCGCAAAAAAATACGAGCCGGCCAAGGGCCGGCTCGCGATCGACGATCAGGTCGGGTTCGGATCACGTCACCCGTGCTGCAATTGGTATCAGGCGCCAGGACCCTGGTCGAAGCCGACCTTGTCCATGATTTCCGATGCCTTCTTGCGGTTCTTTGCAATCTCGATCAGCGGCAGTGTGTCGGACTTGAGCGTGCCCCAGCTGTTGACGCGATCGGAAATCTTGACGTCGCTCTTCAGCGGATACTCGTCGACGATTTCGGCATAGATCTCCTGGCCCTGCTTGGATGCGAGGAACTCGATCAGCTTGATGCCGGCAGCCTTGTTCGGAGCGTGCTTGGCCAGCACGGCGCCCGAGAGGTTGACGTGTGTGCCGCGGCCGCTGGCATCGGGGAACAGTAGCTTGACCGACTTCGCCCATTCCTGCTGCTCGGGCTTCGAACTCGTCTGCATGGCAGCCATGTAATAGGTGTTGCCGATGGCGATGTCGCATTCGCCGGCGTAGATCGCCTTGACCTGATCGCGGTCGCCGCCAGCTGGCTTGCGTGCCAGGTTGTTCTTGACGCCTTCAGCCCACTTTTCGGCGGCCTTCTCGCCATCGTGCGCGATGATCGAAGCCAGTAGGCCGATATTGTAGGTGTGCTGTCCGGAGCGCATGCAGATCTTGCCCTTCCACTTGGGGTCGGCGAGTTCGGCATAAGTGATGTCGGACTGCTTGACGCGGTCCTTCGAGGCATAGACGACGCGAGCGCGCTTGGAGAGCCCGACCCAGTCGCCGTCGGGATCGCGGTATTCGGCCGGGATGTCGGCCTTGATGGAGTCGGTCACGGCTGGCTGTGCGATGCCGGCGTCTTTGGCTTCTGATAGCCGGCCGATGTCGACCGTCAGCAGCACGTCGACGGGGCTGTTCTGGCCCTCCGCCTTGATGCGCTGGGTCAGCCCATCCTTGGCGTAAATGATGTTGGTCGCGATGCCGGTTGCCTTTGTGAAGGCGTCGGTGAGCGGCTTGATGAGGCCGGGCTCACGATAGGAATAGATGTTGACGGCTTCGGCGGCGGTGGCGACCGGGGCGGCGAGCCCCGATGAAACGGCGGCTGTCGCGAGGGCGAGAGTACAGGCGAATGTGCGGCGCGAGAGCGCCCTTGGTGATGTCATTGTGTCCTCCAACACCGGGGTTCAAGGCCCCGACAAGGATATCGCTTCGGTTAGAGACACCGCGTGGTGTCCAGGCCGATATGAAGACTACTCTGACAGCGACTGTCAAGAATGACGTCACAAAGATTATTCATTGGAATCATTCCATTTTATTGGGGAACGCGCATCGGAATATGCGCCATGGCGCCGCTTCTCTCCCGCATTTCAGCATCTTGCGCAGAGCCGTCGCGAAGACACTCCGGCAACATGAGGCACTGCGTCGTTGGCGCTCTGCGACGGCCCGTCGCGGGCGACGTTGACGGAGATCAAGTCGGAGCCGCTCAACTCGCGACGACGAGCGTTTCCGTGGCGGCCTTCGCTGTCTCGTAGCCGCGTGCGATGAACGCGCCGCTCTGCGCGTCAGCGATCATGACGAGGCGCGTGCGGTCGTTGAGGATTGGCGGCTTCAACCATGCGAAGGTCGGATCGAAGGCCGTCCCGACCGCTGCCATCCGGCACGCACGGCCGGCGCTGTCTTCGCCGCGGGCATGTCCCTGCCATCCGAATGACTGCCAGTGATTGGCGGCGATCTGCGCGCCTTCGTGGATGCGCGCTTCGGATTCGCGCCGTTCGATGACGCATGTCTGCTGGGGCTCGATGCCGGCGAGTGAGAAAATGGCGGGCGAGCTTACCGGCGTTTCGGTCAGCATGCGCTTGGCTTGCGCATAGTCCCGAGCCTGTTCGAACGCGAGGCGCAGGACGTGCGAGGGCGTGTCGTGCGGCATCGACCAAACGCGCCGGCGGTTTGCTGCCCAGTCGAGATAATAGTAGCCGATCGCCTTGCGCATCGGAGCTTGATTGAGCGCGGCGGAAAAGCGTCCGCGGGCGACACCCTGCAAGACGCCGGTGTAGCCGGGCCAAGTCAGCGTCACGAACGGGCCGGCGGCAGCGGCGACACGAGCCGCCATCACGTAGCGACCGAGGCCCGGCGTGCGCCAGTCGAGCACACGCACCAGCCGCGCCGACCGTCCGTCGGGCGAGGCCGCCACCCGGCATGTGCAACCCCACTCGTAGTTCACGGACAGGAAGTAGGCGCCGGGCCGATCGAGCAGTTCGGCGACGCGATCGATTTCTGCGAGATGGGCGTTGTCCCACTTGGCGAGCCATCGCCGCGAGATGTTGTCGAGCGTCACCAGGGCGCGCGGCGGCACGCCGTGAGTGGCGGAATCGAGCAGCATCTGGGCGCGCGCCATGTCGCGCTCGAGCGTCTCGATCGCGAAGTTCGGTCCGACGTCGATGAGCGGGATTGTGGGCTCGGCGCCCAGATCGGCTGGTTTGATCGGCAACATGTCGCCTCGAAGGTTCCGAATGACGGTATCGCCCGAAGGATGGGTCGGCTCAGATTGAGAGTGGCGTCGATCCGCCAGATCTCAAGGCCGGCTTCGCCCACCGGAGCGGCCCATTGTCCGGCGACGGGCTTAAAATTTGCCCGCGTATGCCGCGACTTCATACCTGCGACGGCGGTGCGGCCCCCCAAATATGGGTCCCACGGGCCGGAAAGCCGCCAACTGGCTGCCGGCGGCGATTGACAAGGAGGCGGACAGCGAACATAAAGCGGGCAACGTGTCCGGCCACCCGCCGGTCGCGCTTAATGCGCTGTCCGAGGCTTGCCTGCGATCTCGCGATCGACGAAGGCGCTGAAGTCTCCGCGAATTGCCGACGTCCCGCGGTATCGATGCCGTGGCCCGTCGCTAGAGCGGAGCGCCACAGGGCGCGGAAACAGAAGGGCAAGAGCCATGTACGCTGTCATCAGGACAGGCGGCAAGCAATACCGTGTCGCCAAGGACGATATCATCTCGATCGAGCGTCTCGAGGGAGACGCCGGCGCCAACCTCGAATTCACCGACGTGTTGATGGTCGGCGAAGGCGACAGCGTGAAGGTCGGCGCGCCGATCCTCTCTGGCGCCAAGGTCACGGCCGAGCTGGTCGAGCAGACCCGCGGCCCGAAGGTCATCGCCTTCAAGAAGCGCCGCCGCAAGAATTCGCGCCGCAAGCGCGGCCATCGCCAGGACCTGACGAAGGTCCGCATCCTCTCCATCGTCGGCGCCTGAGGGCGGTCGTACGGGACCAGATAGAAGGACCTGATCCATGGCACAGAAAAAAGCCGGCGGTTCATCCAAGAACGGCCGCGATTCCGAGAGCAAACGCCTCGGCGTGAAACGCTTCGGCGGAGAGCGCGTTATTTCAGGCAACATCCTCGTCCGCCAGCGCGGCACCAAGATGCACCCTGGTGACAACGTTGGCATGGGCACCGACCACACGCTGTTCGCCAAGATCGAAGGCGCGGTCGAATTCCGCACCAAGCGCAACGGCCGCACTTATGTCTCGGTTCGTCCCCAGGCTGTCGAAGCCGCCGAGTAGGCGGACCGATCCGCATGTATCTCGAGGGGGAGGCGGAAATCGTCTCCCCCTTTTCGTGTTGAGGAGCCTGCCGCAATGTTGGCCAGCGCCCGTTTCTGGAAATCGAAGCCGGCCGGGGTGTCCGTCGTCATCGCGACGCAGCGGTTGCGGCTCAGGCCCGTTGGAGCAGACGACGCCGGCCGCATTGCCGAGCTTGCGGGAGATTGGGACGTCGCGTCCATGACGGCGCGGATGCCCTATCCCTATACCTTGCACGATGCACACCAGTGGATCGATGGTCTCGACGAACGCGAATTCGTGCGCGCCGTCGAGTGTCAGGGCGAGTTGATCGGCGTTGTCGGCTTCGTGCCGTCGGACGTAATGAGATCAGCCGAGATCGGCTATTGGCTCGGCAAACCCTACTGGGGTGCCGGCTACGCAACGGAAGCCGCGGCTGCCATGGTTGCCTATTGCTTCCGGCGCCGTGGTTTTCGCGCGGTGACCTGCGCGCACCTGACCGATAACCCCGCTTCGGCGCGCGTGATCGCCAAGCTCGGCTTCGTCGCGACGGGCGTGGAGCGGACGTGGTGCGAGGCGCGCCGTCGCGACGTCGAGGTCGTGCGCTATGAACTGAGCCGGCCTCAGCCGTCGTGGTGGCGGCTCGGGGCGGCGTAACATCGGGCAGATGTCCGAAATGCGAGTGTCGCGGATGATTGCGCTCTCGAAGGCACATCGCTGCAGAAGACCAGGTACTCCAACAAGGACTTAGTTCCGTGAAGTTTCTCGATCAGGCGAAAATCTACATCAAGTCGGGCGACGGTGGCGCCGGCGCCATATCGTTCCGGCGCGAAAAGTTCATCGAGTTCGGCGGGCCCGACGGTGGCGACGGCGGTCGTGGCGGCGATGTGTGGGCCGTGTGCGTCGACAACCTGAATACGCTGATCGACTACCGCTACCAGCAGCATTTCAAGGCGCGCGGCGGTACGCCTGGCATGGGGCGCAACCGCTCGGGGCCGGGTGGGGATGACTGCATCATTCACGTGCCGCCCGGCACCGAGGTCTACGCCGAGGACAACGAGACGCTGCTCGGCGACCTCAAGGCCGTCGGCGACCGGCTTCTGCTGGCCAAGGGCGGGAACGGAGGCTTTGGCAACGCGCACTTCAAGTCGTCGACAAACCAGTCGCCGCGCCATGCCAATCCGGGGCTACCCGGCGAAGAGCTGACGATCTGGCTCCGACTGAAGCTGATCGCGGATGCGGGCCTCGTCGGATTGCCGAATGCCGGCAAGTCGACGTTCCTCGCGGCTGTCTCCGCCGCCAAGCCGAAGATCGCCGACTATCCCTTCACGACGCTGCATCCGAACCTCGGCGTGGTTCGCGCGGGCGATACCGATTTCGTGCTGGCCGACATCCCCGGTCTCATCGAAGGCGCCCACGATGGCGCGGGGCTCGGCACGCGCTTTCTTGGTCATGTCGAGCGTTGCCGCGTGCTGCTGCATCTCGTCGACGGGACCGAAGAGGACGTGGCGGCCGCATATCGTACGGTCCGGCGCGAACTCAAGGCCTATGGCGGAGAACTCGAAACGAAGAAGGAAATCGTCGCGCTCTCGAAAATCGATGCGCTCGATCCGGAAACTCGCGAAGCGCGCGCCGCCGCATTGCAGAAGGCGGCACGCAAGAAGCCTCTGCTGCTGTCCGCGGTTTCACGCGAGGGCGTGGATCAGGCACTCTATGCGTTGACGCGCGAGATTTCGCGCGCCGAGGATCGCGAAGACGCGGAAAACCCGCAGCCCACCGAACCGTGGCGTCCGTGACCACAAGCGCTTCTCTCGCCCCGCGACGCCATATGGCGGTTGCGCGCTTAGCTGTCCTGGCTCGCTCGGTGTCGTTGGTTGAAGCTCTTTCGGCCGTGATCGTAAGGCCTTCCCGACCGGCTGGCGTGCGAAATTGAAATGCAAAGGAGATGACATGCCCGACGTCCGGTCCATGTGCGCGATTGGCATGCGCGGTCAACTCGGCCTCGGCGGCGAACTGCCATGGGAGGGCGATCCGCGCCCCGAGTTCCGGACCGACGTCGAACGCTTCTTCTACGAGACCAAGGGCCATGTGCTGATCGCCGGCCCGAAGACAATTGGCGCCGTGCCGGATTGGGCGTTTGCCGATCGCACGATCGATGTCATTCGTTCGCACGAGAACCCCGAGGACGTGCTGGCACGCTACAAGGGGCGGCGCGTGTTTGTCGGCGGTGGGCCGCCAGTGTGGGACGTCTACGCGCCGTTCATCAGGCATTGGGACATCACGCGACTGCCCTACGATGGTCCGGCGGACCGCTGGTTCGATCCCAAATGGTTGGTGGGAACGGGCCGAAGCTGACAGCGACTAGGACACGGGCACCGGTACCGACACTGGCAACGATGCTCGCCATGACATCGGCCGTTACCTTGGCCATGACATTGGCGCCTCGTGCCGCTGGAAGCACAGCGCTGGGATGGGCGCGTCGCCAGATCCGATGCAATGCCACGAGCCGATGCCTAACCCGGCGTCAACGACCCATACGGCGCATGATCTCTTGAACCATGCGCTCAATCTCTGCGGGGTCGATGTCGCCTGAGACCTCGCGGAGGAGCTGTCGAGGGGCCGCAGGACCGCTACGCTGGCCCGGCGTCTCGAGCGCGGCAATGGGTGGCGGCAATGTTCGCGCGGCGGCGGCGGCGATGTCGAAGCGGTTTCCTTCCAGCATGCCGATGATGTGGACGGGCACGCTCGTCGCGGCCGTCGCCTCGAGACGACGAGACTCGGCATCGAACCGGAAGGTGGCGGTAATGTCTCGCAATGTCTCCGGCAGGCTCACCTTGAACGCCCGATGGAACGATGCTTCGGCCTCGCTCGGATCGTTGGGCAGTCGCTGCGCGGCGAAGCTCAGGCCGCTGTCGAGCGCGGCCTCCAGGCGATTGCGCACACCATTGGCTCGGCCATAGTCGAGTGCGCCGATGGTGATCGCCATCATGGGCACCAACAGCAGCGCGAAAATGTGAATGATGTTGCCGCGTTCGTCGGCCGCGAACCGGTGTCGTGTGGTTCGCACTGCGGTTGCAAATTGTGCAAGCATGAAAGCGGCTTTCGGTCGGTTTCGCCAGGGGAGTATCTCGGTGCGTCGGGCGCTGGAACGCTGCGGCCGAAGGCGTCGCACCGTCACCCGTCAACGGTGCCCTCCCTGGTCGATCCGCAGACGCTTCACGCTATCCGCAGGACCACCAACGAAGGCTTTGGCGGGCGAAGCCTTCCTGAAACGTGGTTAAGCTGCCGTTACCGACCGGACGTGCTCCCTCGTGCACGGACCTGCTTGCCCCTGGGGACCCGCCGGATGGGCTTTTCTTTCTGGCGCCATCCGACTCCCCTTGCGGTGAGCCGGCCGGATGGCGCTGGTCATGCAGCTGTCCTTAGTGGTTCCAGCACTCCAGCCACACAGCGGGCGCCCGCAATGATCCGCCCTCCAGCGCCGCAGGCGCTCAGGCG
>JAGRKS010000041.1:30537-122733 GCA_020442185.1 Hyphomicrobiaceae bacterium | reverse complement strand
TGGCGACCAACATCCCGCCCCACAATCTGGGCGAAGTGATCGACGCCTGTCTGGCCGTTCTCGACAACCCCGAAATCAGCATCGACGACTTGATCGAGATCGTGCCCGGTCCCGACTTCCCTACGGGCGCCTTGATCCTCGGGCGCGCCGGCATCCATGCCGCCTATCACAAGGGCCGCGGCTCGATCCAGATGCGCGCGCGCGTCGAGATCGAGGAGATCCGCAAGGACCGTCAGGCGCTCGTGGTGACGGCCATCCCCTATCAGGTCAACAAGCGGGTGTTGATCGAGAAGATCGCCGATCTCGTCCGCGACAAGCGTGTCGAGGGGATATCGGACATCTGGGACGAGTCGAACCGCGAAGGTATGCGCGTCGTCATCGAACTAAAGCGCGATGCGGTGGCCGAGGTGGTGTTGAACCAGCTCTGGCGCTACTCGGACCTGCAGACGTCGTTCGGCGCCAACATGCTGGCGATCAACGGCGGCCGCCCCGAGCAGCTGAACCTCAAGGACATGATCGAGGCGTTCACCGCCTTCCGCCAGGAGGTCGTCGGGCGCCGCACGAAGTTCCTGCTCAACAAGGCCCGCGACCGCGCCCATATCCTCGTCGGTCTCGCCATCGCAGTCGCCAACATCGACGAGGTGATCCGCCTCATCAGGACATCGCCGACGCCGGCCGATGCCCGCGAAGCGTTGATGGGGCGCGACTGGCCGGCAAAAGACATGGTGCCGCTGATCCAGCTGATCGCCGACCCCCGGCACACGGTCACGCCCGAGGGCAACTATCGCCTGTCGGAAGAGCAGGCACGCGCCATCCTCGACCTCAGGCTGCAGCGCCTTACCGCACTCGGCCGTGACGAGATCGGCGATGAGCTGACGAAGATCGGCACGGAGATCAAGGACTATCTCGAGATCCTGTCGTCGCGCGCCCGCATCATCGACATCGTCAAGGGCGAACTCTCGACCATACGTGGCGAATTCGCCGTTCCGCGCCGCACCGAAATCGTCGACATCGAGGGCGAGGTCGAGGACGAGGACCTCATTCAGCGCGAGGACGTCGTCGTCACGGTCACGCACAAGGGCTACATCAAGCGCGTCCCGCTTTCGACGTATCGTGCGCAGCGTCGCGGCGGCAAGGGGAGATCCGGGGCGACGACACGCGACGAAGATTTCATCACCCAGATCTTCATCGCGTCGACCCACACTCCCGTGCTGTTCTTCTCGTCGCGCGGCATGTGCTACCGCATGAAGGTCTGGCGCCTGCCGGCGGCAACCCCGCAGTCGCTCGGCAAGGCGCTCATCAATCTGCTGCCGCTCGAACAGGGCGAATGGATCACCTCGATCCTGCCGTTGCCGGAGGACGCCGAAACCTGGAGCCGGCTCGAGCTGATGTTCGCGACCCAGACCGGAAGCGTGCGCCGCAACGCGCTATCGGATTTCGAGAACATCAATCGCAATGGCAAGATCGCGATGAAGCTCGACGAGGGGGACCGGATCGTCAAGGTTGCCATCTGTTCGAGCGACGACGACGTGCTGTTGACGTCGGCGCGTGGCCAGTGCGTGCGCTTTCCCGTCGATGAGGTGCGCGTTTTCAAGGGCCGCGATTCGACCGGTGTCCGCGGCATCCGGCTCGATAGCGGCGACCACCTGATCTCCATGGCGATCCTGCGCCATGTGGAGGCGACACCGGCTGAGCGCGTCGCCTATCTGAAGTATGCCGCCCAGCAGCGCCGCGCCGAGGATGGCGACAACGACGAACCCGTTGTCGAGAGCGTGGACGTGGACGAGGTCGAAGAGGCCGGTCAGGACGTTCCGGCGCAGCGGCTGGCCGAGCTTGCCGCTCTCGAGCAGTTCGTTCTGACCGTATCCGAGCGGGGCTTCGGCAAGCGTTCCTCGTCGTTCGAGTATCGGACGTCGGGGCGTGGCGGCAAGGGCATCCTGGCGATGGTCGTGAACGATCGCAACGGACCGCTCGTCGCCTCGTTCCCCATCTCGGGCAGCGATCAGATCATGCTCGTGACGGATGCAGGTCAGTTGATTCGTTGCCCTGTCCACGACGTGCGCATCGCCGGACGCAACACACAGGGCGTTCGCATTTTCCGCACGGATGCCGACGAGCGGGTTGTTTCGGTCGAGTGGATTCCGGAGGATGAAGCCGAGGAAGAGGCGGAGGCCGCGGACTGAGCAAATCGCAGCCCCGATCGAGTTCCGGTTCTGGCATTTGCTGGCCCGCCGCTGACGGCGTCCAAGCGCATCAGCGCAGCGCCGCCACCTGCGTTGTGGCGCGATACCGTCAGACGGTTCGGGCGTGCAGGCTCTTGATTGTCTCGGCGACGGGAGATCGCGCGCAGAGCGCCTTGAAGTTCGACGTATATGCGCGTCCACGTCCAGACGTGCCGACCACACCCTGTTGTCTCAGTCGCGACATGATGCGGCTCAGCGTGTCGGCGTTGAGCGAGAGGTAATCCGCCATGTCCGTGCGTGAGAGGGCCATGTCGAAACTGCGGCTGTCCTCGAAGCCCGCTTCGCCAACGCGCAGCGCCAATTCGATCAGCAGCGTCGCCAGCCGTTCCTCGCCCGTCAGGACGCCGATCGCCGCGATATGAGCCAGACGGCGCTGGGCTTGTCGCGAGAGCTGGCGGTCGAGCCATTCACGCAGGACCGGACTTGCGTCCGACAGAGCCTCGAGCTTGCGCCAGGGGATGCGGACGACCTCAGCCCGCGTCGAGGCGATCAGGTTCATGCCGGGGAGCAGCGGAGCGTACTTCGGGCGCACCACATCGCCCCGATAGAAGAGATCGACGATCTGACGACCCGACGGACTTGGCAGCGAATCGAGCAGCAGAACGCCCGCCGTGACGACGTAGACCATCTCCTCGTCGATCGACATCGACAAGCGCTGGCGTGGTCGCAACCCGATCGTCACGCCCGCCTCGACGACATCGCGCGGGATTTCGGTCGCGTCTTTCACGGGAACCCCGTCAGGCCTCTCGGCCAAGGTTTGTTTGTGCATCGGTGTTTCTGGATCGCGAGCCGGGAATCGCATGCGGGTCACGGTCCATCTCCAAGTGGTTTAGGACCCACTCTTCGAGCCGCGCGGCCGCGACGGCCTTGATACCGATCAACAGGACGTCGCATGCGACACTAAGGTCTGTGTCGCATGCGACGTCCGGGACGCCCGACTGACGCTACCGGGACGACGTGCCGAGACGATGTGTCGGGTGTGCCGTTGGGCAGATGGACCCTGCTGATCTTCCGCGGGCGGGACCGAACATCGGATCGGGCCTTCTTCGCGGCCGGCTAGAGATCCTTATGAGGACGGGATGGCGCGGCTTGCAGGGGCTCGATACCGGCATCGCGCGCACATCGAGCCTTCCGCATGGAGTGGGCGCGACTCGGCAGCCGGACGTCCGATGGCGGGGCCGGCAACGTCATTGCCGGCAGATTTTCCGAGGCAATGCATGGTCCGTTCGCAGTATTGACTTGACGTGTGTCAACTTCCGGCGTGTCCAAGCGGACACACCAGCCGAGCGGCAAAAGCGATGCTGATTTTGGTCAGCAATCGAGCGCGACTACCGCTCGCCAATGGGGGTGGTTCGGATCAACAACTATCGAGTGTTTCAGGTGAGTCCAGGCACATCGGGTTCTGGATCGGCCGCTATTCGGGGGAATGACCATATGACGAGAATCAAGACACTTCTGGCTGCCGCAATCGTCGGCTGTGGCGCGATTGCCGGCGCTTCCAGTTCTGCCTCGGCCGGTGACTACAACGGCGATTTCATGGTCCGGATCGGTGGTTCGGTCGTTGCGCCGGACGCCAGTGCCACAGTCTTCGCTCCCGGGCTGCTGGTCGGCGCCGACGCCGACGTGAGCACGGAAGTCATTCCTTCGGCCACGCTCACCTACTTCCTTAACAAGAACCTCGCCATCGAGCTGTTCTGCTGCTTCGCCAAGCACGACGTGAAGGGCAAGGGCGTCCTTGCCGGCGTCGATCTCGGCGATACGTGGATCTTCCCGCCGGCGCTCACGCTGCAGTACCACTTCGACTCGATGGGCGGCTTCAAGCCTTACGTCGGCGCGGGCGTGCAGTACATCCACTTCTTCAGCGAGGGTCCCGCTACGGGCCTCGGCGGACTGCCGATGAAAATTGACGACGCCATCGGCTTCACGCTTCAGGCCGGCGTCGACGTCGAACTCGGCCGCGGCTGGTACTTGAACGCCGACGTCAAGAAGACCTGGCTCGACACCGAAGCCTCCTGGGCCGGTGGCGCTGTCCGCGCTGACGTCGAACTCGACCCGTGGATCTTCTCGGCCAACATCGGCTACCGCTTCAATCTGGCCGACATCTTCGGTCGTCGTGAGGTTGCCTACGAGCCCATGAAGTAATCTCTCTCACAATGAGCGAAACAATCGAACGGCCCGGGCTTCGTCCCGGGCCGTTCTGCTTTGTGCGGTCTGCTGCGTCGCGGTGGCGGGGGATAGGTAGAAGCGAGTTTGCAGGCGGGGGGAATTGGTTCGCGTGCGTTCGGCAGCTTACGCGCCGATACCGCCTCCTGGCGTTGTCGGTGATGGGCCCTTGCGTGGCCAGTGATAGGCACCGCTTGCGACTAGCCATATGGCCAGATGATCGCCCGCTGCCTTGCGGCACGGCCCCGACTACCAGAGCGAGACGTCCTTGCCTTCCGCTCGCAACTTCTCGCGATATTCTGCGAGCCAGTGCTGGAAGTTCGGTTCGGTCTTGTAGCCTTCGGTCTTGACGTAGACGAACGTGTTCAGGAAGTGGAATGGCTTCCAGTAACCCAGCAGCCGCCAGATTTCGGCATCGCGGCCGGACTTGCCCTCGACCTCGGCCGGGTCGGTCGGGAAGAAGACGACGGTCGGCGTGAAATTCACCCGCCAGCGCTCCGCCAGTTTGCGCTCCTCTAGCTCCGTGCCATCGAAGTCCTTCACCGTTTTGGCGCCATAGAGGTTGATCTGCAGTGCGTAGAAGTTTTCCTTGATGTAGCTGGCGATTTCAGGCTTCGAGAGGTTGACCTTGTGCATCTCGCCGCAATAGGGGCAGCCACGCTGCTCGAAGAAGATGACGAGAGTCTTGCCCTTCGCCTTGGCTTCGGCATGGTCCTCCTTGAGGTCGAGGAAGGTCGTTTCGAACCACGGCTGACTGTGCAGGCCGTCGTCGTTGAGCTTGACACTCGCCGGGTCGGCGGCGGCGGGCGAAGGCCGTAGCAAACGCTCGGCGGCGGCCGCTGCGGCTATGCCGGCGGGCAACATCAGGGCCTTGCGACGATCCAACATCGTTTCCATCCTGTTGTGCAACTCCGGGGCGCAAGTCCGGCGGCAAAATCCGACAGCGCACGAAGTCTGCGATATGTTAAGGCTAGCACGGTGGGCGTCCGAGGCAAGTGGCCCAGACAGGGTCTCGACGTCGGGTCCCGAAGCCGGAACGGAATTTGGCGCCAGAATAATGTTCCGGAACAATGCCTCAGATTGTCAGGTCCGGGCGTGCGGCTCGTGGGGCCGGGCGTGCGGCCTGCAGTGGCGGCCAGCAACAGAACGTCCGTCACGACCAACGGCCGGTGAAAAGAACGACGGCTGCAATAATTGAGTGATCGGCAACATGCGCATCGGCTTCTACTCAGGCTCCTTCGATCCCGTGACCCTTGGTCATACCGACGTCATCGCGCGCGCATCCCGCCTCGTCGACAAACTCGTGATCGGGATCGGCGTGCACGGCCAGAAACAACCGATGTTCACAGCTGCCGAACGCTCGGCGATGCTGAGCGTCGAAACCCGGCGGATTGCCGAGGCGTCCGGCACCATCATACAGATCGAAACATTCGACAATCTGGCGGTCGATGCGGCGCGTGCCGCCGGTGCCACTGTCATATTCAGAGGCCTGAGAGACGGCACCGACTTCGATTACGAGATGCAGATGGCGGGCATGAACGGAGAGATGGCGGCAGAAATCGAAACCGTGTTCGTCGCGGCAAGCCCACGGGTCCGCCACATCGCGGCAAATCTCGTCCGCCAGATCGCCATCATGGGGGGCGATGTCACGCCGTTCGTGTCGGCGGGCGTTGCCGAGCGGCTGACGCTCAAGAAGGCCCGCGTTTGAATTTTGGAGTCGCGCTGAAGTGGCTAGCATGATCGAACCAGCTGCCACAGGTGAAGATGACCCGGTTGACGGAGGCTCGGGTAATGCAGGCACGCCAACGGCCCTGAGCGGAACCAGTGGCCCGGGCGTCGCGCGGGGCGACCGGAATAGTGCGCCGCGGCAAATCGGATCGGGAAAAAGCGGCAAGCACGGTGCCCGGGCCTGCGCGCGGATCGCCTCGCACATCGCCGCGCTGCGGCCGGGGCGGCTCACGACCTCGCACCAGCTGGCGCGCGACCTTCGCATCACCGTGCCGGAAGTATTGCGCTGCCTCGCCCTCCTGCAGGCCGACGCGGATTGCGGGGCTGCCTGGCACAGGATCGTCGCGGACGGGGGCGCGATCGGCCGGCATCCCTGGCGCGACCGCCAGATCGCGCGTTTGCGGGCGGAGGGCGTTCCTGTTTCGCCAGCCGGCATCGTTCAGGACCTCGCGGCACGAACGGGACCTCCGCCCGCCGTCGTCGCCGACGGGGCTACCGGGGCACCTGGCCCCGACGCCTCAGCCCGTGCAGACGGCAACGAACTGGCCGGGGGAGCGCCATCTCGCGCCCGCGGACGTCGCGACCGGCCGCGTTCGACGTGCTGAGACCAGCGACCCCGGATCGCAGTCCGAGGCCCGCAGTTGCCCCTTTGCCTGAATGACGCCATAAGGGAGCGCTTCATGACGAGCCTCACCCCCACCATCGAGGAGTTATCCGTGATCCGTCCGCTTGCCACCTTTCTCTCGGCGCTCTGCGTCGCGCTACTCGCCGTCTCGACAGCCGAAGCTGCTCCGTCCGCCAATCTCGATCCGGAAAACACCCTGATCATGGAGCTCAAAACCGGCAAGGTCACGATCCAGCTGCGGCCCGACATCGCGCCGAAGCATGTCGAGCGCATCAAGAAGCTGACTCGCGAAGGGTTCTACAACGGCATCGTGTTCCACCGCGTCATCTCCGGCTTCATGGCCCAGACAGGCGATCCGACGGGCACCGGGTCGGGCGGTTCGAAATATCCGGACGTGCCGGCCGAGTTCACGCCGACGCCGTTCGAGCGCGGCACCATCGGCGCGGCGCGAACCGCCAATCCCGATAGTGCCAACAGCCAGTTCTTCATCTGCTTCACGCACACCCCGCATCTCAACGGCCAATACACCGTCTGGGGCAAGGTGGTTGACGGCATGACGCATATCGACAACGTCAAGAAAGGAGAGCCGGGCAGCGGTTCCGTCTCCAATCCCGACAAGATCATCAAGATGTCGGTGATGGCGGACGGCAAGTCGTGACCGAACGCGATTTGCGCCAGGGACGAACGTGAGGCAAAACGAGCCGGAAGGGGCTTAGTGCCGTCGCCAACTCAGCGTCGCCCGCCTCATCGAAAAAATATTCGAACGCAAGACTGGAGGCCCGCATGGCCGCGATCAAAGATCCCGAGAACACGCTCATCATCGATACGACGCAGGGCCGTGTGGTCATCGAAATGCTCCCCGACATCGCACCGAAGCACGTCGAGCGCATAAAGCAGCTGGCGCGCGAAGGCTTCTATGACGGCATCGTCTTTCATCGCGTCATCGAGGGGTTCATGGCGCAGACCGGGTGTCCGCAAGGTCGCGGCACCGGCGGCTCGAATTATCCGAACCTGCCGGCGGAGTTCAATGCCGAGCCGCACGTTCGCGGAACCGCTTCCATGGCGCGATCGAGCAACCCGAACTCGGCCAACAGCCAGTTCTTCATCTGCTTCGGCGACGCCCGCTTCCTCGATAAGCAGTATACCGCCTGGGGCAAGGTGATCGAGGGCATGGAGAACGTCGACAAGATCAAGCGCGGCGAGCCAGTGCAGAATCCCGACAAGATGATCTCGATGAAGGTCGCAGCCGACGTCGGCTGATGGCACGCCCGGCGCGATTATTGAGGGCCGGACAGGATCATCGCGCGGCAGGCTCTGGGGCCTCGCCGCGCGGTCTATACATCGGAGGATCGATGTCGGACGTCGCGCGTCTCGTGCTGGTCATGCTTGCCGGATTTCTCGGCGCGATGGGCGTTGCGCTGTCGGCGGTGGCAGCTCATCGCGTCGAGGCCCCGGCACTCGTGACCGCTGCCAACTTCATGATCTTGCACGCAGCCGCGACCATTGCGGTTTCAGCGATGGCGGGACGATGCCGAGCCCCGCGCGCCTGGGCGGTCGCGGCGGGCCTCATGCTGGCGGGCACGACGCTGTTTGCAAGTGACATCGCGTTGCGCGGGCTAGCCGATCTCCGATTGTTCCCGATGGCGGCCCCGACCGGCGGCAGCCTGATGATCGCGGCCTGGCTCGCGGTTGCGGCGGCGGCGTTCCTCGAACTGCGTTGCCGCGCCGCATAGTGGGGGCGGCGGACATCCATGCGCACCGATATCTTCGATTTCGAGTTGCCAGAGGAGGCCATCGCGCTCCACCCCGCAAAGCCGCGCGATAGCGCGCGCATGCTGGTGGTCGAACCGGGCCGCGGTTTCGACGACCGCGGTGTCGGCGACCTCGGCCAGTTGCTCCGCCCGGGTGATGCGCTGGTTCTGAACGATACCCGCGTCATTCCCGTGGCGCTGTCCGGTACGCGGACGCGCGAAGACAGCACGGCAGCAATCGATGTCACGCTGATCGAGCGGCTCGACGAGAGCCAGTGGCAGGCGTTCGCGCGTCCGGGCAAACGATTGCGGGTCGGCGATCGCATCCGTTTCGGCGCAGAGGGCAAGATTTGTTTCGCTGGTGTCCTCGACGCGACGGTGATCGGCAAGGGCGAGGGGGGGCTCGTCACACTCGCGTTCAATCTGCACGGCGGCTATCTGGACGATGCGATCAGGCTTCTCGGCGACATGCCGCTGCCGCCCTACATCGCCGGCAAGCGCGCTGCCAGTCAGCGCGATCGCGACGACTACCAGACGATGTTCGCGGAGAAAGAGGGCGCAGTGGCCGCGCCGACCGCCGCCCTGCATTTCACGCCTGAACTGATGGCGGCGATTGCTGCACGCGGCATCTCCTCACATTTCGTCACGCTGCATGTCGGCGCCGGCACGTTCCTCCCGGTCAAGGTGGACGATACCGACCAGCACGTCATGCACGTCGAGACGGGCGAAATATCGCCTGAAACCGCGTCGGCGCTCAACGCGGTGCGTGCAAATGGCGGGCGCATCGTCGCCGTCGGGACGACGGCGCTGCGGCTGCTCGAGAGCGCCGCCAGCGCGGATGGGAAGATCCAGCCCTTTTCCGGCCGCACCGGCATCTTCATCACGCCGGGCTATCGCTTCCGTGCGGTCGATGTCTTGATGACGAATTTCCATCTGCCACGGTCGACGCTCTTCATGCTGGTTTCGGCGTTCTCTGGCCTCGAGACGATGCACGCCGCCTACGCCCATGCGATCGCCCACGGCTACCGCTTCTATTCCTATGGCGATGCATCACTGCTCTTTCCATGCGCGCCAGCGTCTGTCACATAGCCTCCATGCGAGAGACTACCCCCGATACCGTGAACGATGCCGCAACTGATACCGCCGAGGCTGCCGCGGCCGGCGCACCTGCGGAGACGTTCGGCTACCGCCTGATCCGTCGTGATGGAGCTGCCCGTCTCGGCCAGATCGCGACGCCCCGCGGCGTCATCCGCACGCCGGCGTTCATGCCGGTCGGTACGGTTGCGACCGTCAAGGGACTCTATCCCGAGCAGGTGCGCGACGCCGGCGCCGATATCGTTCTCGCCAACACCTACCACCTGATGCTGAGGCCGGGGGCCGAGCGCATTCACCGGCTCGGCGGCCTGCATGGGTTCATGCGCTGGGAGCGCCCGATCCTCACCGATTCTGGTGGCTTCCAGGTGATGAGCCTGTCGCGCATCCGCAAGATGACCGAGGAGGGCGCCGCCTTCCAGTCGCACATCGACGGCTCCCGCCACCTCCTGTCGCCGGAACGGTCGATCGAAATCCAGTGTCTGATCGGCGCTGATATTCAAATGCAGATGGATGAGTGCATCGAATTGCCCGCCGAGCGGGGGGATGTCGAACGGGCGATGCAACTGTCGCTGCGCTGGGCGGAACGATCGCGTGCCGCCTTCCAGGCCCAGAAGGCCAAAGGCATTGCAGGCGACGGTCAGGCGCTCTTCGCAATCGTGCAGGGCGGCACGGATCACGCGCTGCGGCGAACTTCGGCGGAGAGCCTCGTCGCCATGGATTTCCCGGGCTACGCGGTCGGAGGCCTTGCGGTCGGTGAAGGCCAGGAAGCGATGCTTGCGACGCTCGATGCGACGCTGCCGTTCCTGCCGGAGGACAAACCGCGCTACCTGATGGGTGTCGGAACACCGGATGATCTGATCGAGAGCGTCAGGCGCGGTATCGATATGTTCGATTGCGTCATGCCGACGCGCAATGGCCGGCATGGTCTGGCGTTCACGTGGAATGGGCGCGTCAACCTGCGCAATGCTCGCCATGCCGAGGATCTCTCCCCGCTCGATCCGCAGAGCACGTGCCCTGCGGCACGGGATTATTCGCGCGCCTATCTGCACCACCTGATCCGTTCGGGCGAACTGCTGGGTTCGATGCTGCTGTCGTGGTCGAACACGGCATTCTACCAGCAACTCATGGATGCGATGCGCAACGCCATTCGCGAGGGGCGTTTCGATACCTGGGCGGCAGAGACGAAGGCGCGGCTCGCCGGCCAGGGCTGATGGCGATCGGGTGGGGGCGTGCCCGGAAGCCTACTCGAGCCCTCGGGTCACGCGTTCGCGATGGATGAGGTAGATGCCGGAAGCGATGATGATAGAGGCACCCGCCAGCGTCCAGAGGTCTGGGACGTCGGCGAACACGAGATAGCCGAGCCCGACCATCGTGATCAGCTGACTGTAGAGAAACGGCGAGATGGCGGAGGCCGGTGCCAGTCCATACGCGAGAATGAACAGGAAGTGTCCAGTGCCGCCCAGCACGCCGAGCGACAGCATCATGATCCACGTCGTCCAGTCCGCCGGCCATACCCAGTCCGAGAAGGCGAGCGGCGCACCGAACAGCGTGCCGACGAACATCGAATAGAACAAGGTGACGAGTGGTGGGTCGTGCGGTGCGAGGTGTCGCGTCAACAGCATGAAAAAGGCGTAGGCCAGCATTGCTGCAAATGAATAGATGACGGCGGGCGGTACATCGCCGAAGCCCGGGCGGACGGCGATGAGGATGCCGCCGAAACCGACCATGATCGCAACCATGCGCCGCCAGCCGACCCATTCGCCGAGCAGAGGGCCTGCGAGCAGCGCCACGACCAGCGGTGCCAGGAAGACGATCGTCACGGTCTGGTCGAGGCGCAGGTCCTGCAGCGCCAGGAAGTTGAAGACCGTTGTCGCCGCCATGAGTGTCGAGCGCACCAGCTGCTTGGCAAACTTGCGGGTGGTGAACAGGCCGCGCACGCTCATCAGGCCGAATGCCGGCACCAGAACCAGAAGTCCGGTGAATTGCACCGCGAACCTGAGCCACGAGATCTGCGTGACGGGCATGCCCCGATGCCCGGCCAAGACCTTGGCCGTGGTATCGAGCGCGGAAAAGAAGCAGAGGGCGAGAATCATCAAGCCGATGGCGCGGAAGCGGTCGCTCGCGGGATTGGCGTTCGGCGGTTGCACGTCAAGCATCGAGGGGCCCGTTTGCCGGCGCGCCCTGGAATGCACGGGTCGCGAGGGAGGAAGACATAGCCGAGCTGGCGCAATGCCACGACACAAAATCTCGGATCGCATACGCAACCGTCATCTGCGTTTCTTGCATGGCTCCTTCTGCCGTAGCCGATCATGAGGGCGCGACCCGTGCCGGCCGCAGCCTCGGTAGAAAATGTCAGGGCCCGAAAGTGCTGAGTTGGCTGGTGGGTTCGGCCATGCCGAAGGGCTTGTCGATCGCGGCGGGACAGCAGACACGTTTCACAAAATCGGCACGCCTTGCGATGCCACGGGCACTGTCGCGTGCGCACCGGCAGAGCACGCGGGCGCGGCCAGGACGTATCCGCGGGGCCGCTTTTGGCGCGTTGCCTTATTTCTGATGTTGGTGGTTCGTCGCCGGTCGGTCGACCGAAGCCTTGACCCTGGGGAACAGCCCTCCTAAAAGCTGGGCTCCGGCCCGAGGCCGCCACTTGCGAACGGCCCGAGCGGTCACGAGGTGGCGACTGGCCGGTGCGCGCGCGTCCGATATGGGCGCGGCAGCAGGCAAGTTTCGGTGAGGCGGCGTCAGCCCAAGTGGCGCGTCGTGGAAGCTCAAGCCGGGACGTGTCGAGAGGGCGGGTAGCTCAGTGGTAGAGCATCTGACTTTTAATCAGATGGTCGAGGGTTCGATCCCCTCCCCGCTCACCAATAAATTCAATGGGTTGTGCGTTTTTCTAGGTGCCGAGCCAGGTGTTCGGGTCCGCTATGGGGCCCGGGACTGCACATGCTGTGTGCATGGCTCGGCCAACTGGCCTGTGGAAACGCGCAGTGTGTGGATTGCCGCGACCGGCGAATAATCCCATGCCTCGGACATGGGACGAAAGCCAGTGACCGATGAACGTCAACTGATCCTTTTCGATTGCCTGCCCGCTGCCCCGGCGGCGAGGAGTAAGAAGGCTGTTCGGAAACCAAACGTGATCGACCTGACGCCCGTCGCGACAATGGCTGTCGGGCACGCCAACTCGGCTGTGGAGGTCGTTGCCGCCGAGCAAAATCCGGATCTCAAGAACGAACCGACATTTCAAGAACGTGCGACATACGGTGAGTTCGAGCGGCTGCGCAGAATGCGAAACCGCTTCACAGGGTGGGCCACGTTTATCGGCGCTGTCATCGTGGCTACCAATTTCAACTACGCGCGCGTAACGGCCGACTTCTTGCGGATAGTGGCGTTCGATACGACTACGCCGAAAGCGATGAATGGGCTTTTCGGCAGTGCTGCCATAGTCCTATGCACAGCGGCGTTGCTCGTGCTCGTGCTTGCTGAACTGAAATTGCACCATGCCGGTCCCTTCTACGCCGAAGTGCCGTACCCGACGAAGGGGAGTGCGGGCCGCGGCCTGCACTACGCCATACAGCTGCTCATTCTGACGCTACTCGGCGGCGTCTCTATCGTTACGCTGGCTGCTGTCGGCGATGACATGAGGTCGTTGATTTTCGACATCTGGACGAGCATCAACTGGCTCTTTCAGGAGTGGGGGCCGCGGGTTAGACGTATCTAGCGAGGCTGTCTCGTCCGCTGTCAACCCTTGGAGGGCGCTCTTCGAGCACACTCCCAGCATGCTCAATCACGGCCTTTAGATATTTCCCGGTCACGGCCATTCGTCCTTTCAGCCACGCGGGACCGGATGCGGATGCGCCATTTCGGGCTTCAGTCCGCTATGATGGCGAGCCCGATCGTGGGCGGGGGAGAATGTCGGGAATGGCAGAAGCCGCGGTTCGTCATATCGATGACGCAGGCTCGCTGCTCGATCGCAGTGCGGTGCCGCGTTGGCTCATGCGCAGCATTCTGGCAGGAGCCAGCATATATTTTCTCAGCGCTTTTTTTGCGACGCTGGTGCTCTACATCGACCGGCCGCATGTATTTCTGACATTCGCGGCTCCCCAGCTTCCCCTCGTTGCAGTCATGGTACTCGGTGCGATTGCGGTGCTGAAGCCGCGGCGAGGGGTCGCGCGCGTCGCATTGCTGTTCTTGCTCACCCTGCCGGTCGGCTGGATAGCAATCGCTGTCATTGGATTGAACGAGCGGCTGCCGGCTGGAGCCTATTGGACCTTGCCGGCGAGTTTCCGGCTTGTGCTCCTGGCTTGGCTCGGCGTCGAGTTCTGGATCGGCATCCTTGCCCTTCTGCGGGCCTCGCAAGACGATCTCGCACTCGTCGAGGAACCGCGGATCGTCCCCGCGCTCATCGGCGCGCCGCCAGCCCTGTCGGAGATTGCCGCCGGCCGACGTGGCGCGACGATCGTCTTCGGACTGGCGCTGTTCTTTTCAGCATTCGGTGTTCTGCAGGCCTTCGCGCTCGTTGCTTCCCCGGACATCACATGGCAGCGCGCGATCGAGGTGTGCGGTGCGCCCGACACGGCGACGCGCGATTGCTTCGATCAGAATTCGCAAGCGGAGCTATTCGGCCAGTTCATCGTCTGGCCGCTGGGCTTCGTCGCATCGATCTGGCTTTCCCGGTGGCTGCTGGTCCGGGCGCGGCGGCGCACGCTGAGGTCTGCAGCCGAGGCCATGGCAGCGGACGACACGACGGCACCGATCCTGTTCCTGCGGGCCTTCCAGAACGATCAGGTGCAGCTCGATGCGCAGGCATCGACGCCGATACGTTGGCTCATCGGGCGCACGCGATCCGGTCATTCCCTCGATCACATACTGGTCGAGGAGTTCGCGGCCTACGGTCCGACGGTCGCGCTTGGCAGGCCCAACGAGGAGACGCCCCCGTTCGGTGTCTGGCGAACGTATTTGCGCGACGCGAGCGATGCCGCATGGCAGGGCGAGGTCGCGCGGCTTGCCGAACTCGCCCGGGCGATTGTCATGGTCGCCGACGACGGTAAGGGCGTCGCCTGGGAACTCGAGCACATCGGCCAGGCTGGTCATTGTCATAAGACGATATTCCTCGCGCCTCCGCAGCAGGCGGATGCGGAAGTCAATGCTCGATTGTGGTCGTCGGTCGGTGAGGCAACCGGACTTTCTCGCGAATTGCGGCAGGTCAGTGAGAGCCGGCCAGTGTTGGCCATGTTTCTGGACCAAAGTGGAAACCTGCGACTTGCAACGTCCGAGCGGTTCGCCGCCAGCGATTATCTCGTCGCGCTCAGATGGTTTTTCGAGGACCGCAGGCTATCGCCGAGCCATCCGACGGTCGCGCTTCCTGGGTGATGGTGGGGACCACGGACCGGACCACTCAGCGTGCCCACTAGAGAGCTGGGCCACAGAGCGACCCGGCCTGTTCGTTATGCCGGTCGTCCGGTCGGGCCTCCCGACCGATCGTTGCGGCCGGCACGTCGTCCGAGATGCAATCCCTGATGAGGCGCGCTAATGTAGCACGCCGCCAGTTCAGGACTGTGCGCACCGGACGAGCAAACACAGACCCCAGACAACGGGAGACTACGTGGTGAGTTTCGATCGACGGCTTCTGCTCAAATCCCTCTCTGGTGCTGCGGTCGCGGCATCCGCCATTGCGCTTTCGCCCCTTTCAGTGCTCGGACGGTCAGCGTTCAAGGAAGTCCATCACCTGAAGCCAGGTGAGTTCACGTGGACTCCCGATCTGTCGCCGATTGGCCCGGTTGCCATCATCGTGTCGATCCCAGACCAGTTGGTTCACGTCTACCGCAACGGGATACGCATCGGCATTTCCACGTGCTCGACGGGCAAGCCGGGTCACGCAACCCCCCACGGCGTGTTCACGATCCTCGAAAAGGACAAGCACCACCGGTCGTCGACGTACAACAATGCGCCGATGCCGAATATGAACCGGCTGACCTGGGGTGGCGTCGCGCTGCACGCCGGAAACCTGCCGGGATATCCTGCTTCGCATGGATGCATCCGGCTGCCGCTCAAGTTTTCGGAGCTGCTTTTCAGTGTGACCCATGTCGGCACCGCGGTCATTCTCGCGGATAATGCATCAGAGCCGACGGAGGTCACGCATCCCGGCCTGGTCCTCAGTGATTACGCGACACACGAATTCACGAGCGTCGAGAAGAAGCTCAAAGGCTCGCCGCTTCCGTGGCACGCAGACGTCGTCAAGGCCGATACCGTTCCGGCCGCGGTGATCGCCAGTCACGCCGACATGAGCGTCACCGTTCTCGAGAACGGAAAGCCCGTGGCACATGGCCGTGCGAATATCGACAATCCGCAACAGCCGCTCGGTCGCCATGTCTTCATTTTGACGGGGCTCCATGATGGCCGCCAAGGCCTCGCCTGGCATGCCTTCAGCCATCACAGCGAGAAGGGTGCTACTATCGCTCAGCCGGAAGAAGCGGTGCTCCGGCGGATCAAGGCTGATGACGATGTGCTTCGAGCCATCCAGGAGCGTATGCATCCAGGGCTCATTCTCGTCACCACGGAACTGCCGGCGCATCCCGATACGAGGACGGGCGACGACTTCGTACTCATGGACGCCCACGTGAGTTGAAGCGGTCGGTCACGTTCCGCTGGTGTCATCGCCACCGAAAGCCTCGGCAGGCCGGCAGGCCGGGTCGTGTCGCATGCCCGCTCGAGGCGCGTTTGGTGGCTCATCTCCCCGCGCGTCGCGCACTTGCAGATCCTCCTGGGACACGCCCTCAAGACCTGATCGCTGCCGCGCCCGTTGCAACAGGCTTTCGCTTCGGTGCGCTTTGTCCTATGAGCGCCGGAGCGTTCCTATCGGGCAGCGGGGCACATGATTCGACTAGACAACATCTCCAAGCAGAACGGCCATCAGATCGTCTTCATCGAGGCTTCGGCGGCTCTCAACAAGGGTGAGAAAATCGGTCTCGTCGGTCCCAACGGCGCCGGCAAGACGACGCTGTTTCGGCTGATCACCGGCCAGGAGCAGCCGGACGAGGGACAGGTGTCGATCGATCGCGGCGTGACGATCGGCTACTTCAGCCAGGATGTCGGCGAAATGAGCGGGCGTAGTGTCGTTGCAGAAGTGATGGACGGCGCCGGCCCCGTGTCAACGATCGCGGCCGAACTCGCCCAACTCGAAGCGTTGATGGCCGATCCGGATCATGCCGACGATCTTGCCGACATCATCGAACGCTACGGCGAGGTGCAAGGACGCTTCGAGGAGCTCGGCGGCTACGCGCTCGAGGGACGCGCGCGCGAGGTCCTCGCCGGGTTGAGCTTCAGCCAGGAGATGATGGATGGCGATGTCGGTGCGCTGTCGGGCGGCTGGAAGATGCGTGTTGCGCTGGCTCGCATTCTGTTGATGCGGCCCGACGCGATGCTCCTCGACGAGCCGAGCAACCATCTCGATCTCGAGAGCCTGATCTGGCTCGAAGAGTTTCTCAAGGCCTACGATGGCGCGTTGATGATCACGTCCCACGATCGCGAATTCATGGACCGCATCGTCACCAAGATCGTCGAGATCGACGGCGGCACGTTGACCGCCTACTCGGGCGACTATGAGTTCTACATCCAGCAGCGCGCGCTCGCCGAGCGCCAGCAGCAGGCGCAGTTCGACCGCCAGCAGGCGATGCTCGCCAAGGAATTGCGGTTCATCGAACGGTTCAAGGCCCGCGCATCGCATGCTGCCCAGGTGCAGAGCCGTGTCAAGACGCTCGAAAAGATCGATCGCGTCGAGCCGCCGAAGCGCCGGCAGACGATTGCATTCGATTTTCCGCCCTGCCCGCGCTCGGGAGAAGATGTGGCGAGCCTCAAGGGCGTCGACAAGCGATATGGCCAGCGCATCATCTACGAGGGGCTGAACTTCCAGGTCCGGCGCAGGGAGCGATGGTGCGTCATGGGCGTCAACGGCGCCGGCAAGTCGACGCTGCTGAAGCTCGTTGCCGGTGCGACAACGCCCGACGCCGGCTCGGTTTCGGTCGGTGCGAGCGTGAAGATGGGCTACTTCGCGCAGCACGCCATGGACCTGCTCGTCGGCGATCAATCGGTGTTCCAATCGCTCGAGGATGCCTTCCCGCAGGCGGGTCAAGGCTCGCTGCGCGCGCTTGCCGGGTGCTTCGGCTTCTCGGGCGACGACGTAGAGAAAAAATGCCGCGTCTTGTCTGGCGGCGAAAAAGCCCGGCTGGTGATGGCCAGGATGCTCTACGATCCTCCAAATTTCCTGGTGCTCGACGAGCCGACGAACCATCTCGATCTGGCGACCAAGGAAATGCTGATCGCCGCGCTCGCGAACTACGAGGGAGCGATGCTTTTCGTCTCACACGATCGGCATTTTCTTGCCGCGCTTTCGAACCGCGTGCTGGAGTTGACACCTGATGGCATCCACCAGTACGGCGGAGGATATTCGGAATACGTCGCCCGGACGGGACACGAGGCGCCGGGATTGCACGCATGAGCAGGGCCGATGACCGGTGCCACCCGTCGGCACAGGAATTCAGCCGTAGACGTCGTGTTTCGCCATCGGTGGGTCGCCACCCTTTGCCACCGTTGCAGATGTCGCGAAAGAGGTCTGAAGGCGTGCGTTGCCCATCGATTGTGGACGGCGGGCCACGCTGGAATGCTGCCGAACATGCTAGATGATCGTCATGGGTTCTTGCGACGGGATGTGTGTGGGAGTGATTGCATGACGAGTTCCAGGTTTTCGATCGCGGTGCCACTGGCCGCATTTTTCGCTATCTGGGTGCCTTTCGGTTCGGCTTCCGCGAAGGATTTTACATTCAGCGAGAAGGCCAATCCGCGGCTCGCCAAGAAGTTCTCGATGCCTGTCTACTTCGCGCTGCCATCGAGCACGCGCGCCAAGCTCAAGGGCGACTTCCCGACAACGGATATCCTGGTCGACTTCAAGCATCCAGACGCAATGACGTCGGGCAGCGATGCCGGCCTTCGCGTGATCGAGGCGCGCAGGGCTGGATTGTCCCAGCGGCTTGCCAAGAGCGGCATCATCCAGACCGGAGATCTGCTCTTGACGTTTCGGCCCGAATGGGGTGGCGCCGGCGCCTATCCGAATGTCCAGATGGGCATCAGTCATACCGGTGTCGCCTACGTCAAGGATGGCAAGGTTCACAACATCGATAATCCGCTCAACGAGGAGTACCACGGGCGCGGCATGCGCAGCGACCTGACAAGCTCCCACTACAAGGACGCCAAGTTCCTGCACGTCGTTCGTCCACGCGGCTTGACGGAAAAGGAACGCAGCAACATCGTCGCGTGGGCAAAGCGCCTCAACTCGAACGCGCGCAAAATCTACCCGGCGGAACTCAAATTCAACGACGACTACAATGCGCCGAAGTACAAGCGGCGCAGGGCGCTCGGCTTCGTCAAGCATCTCGCGGAAATCGCGCTTGGCCAGAAGCCCTCCGGTACGCTCGACCTGTACTGTTCTGAATTCGCGTGGTCGCTGCTGGCGCTCAGGGGATGCGATCCCGAGACGACGGCTGGCGACTTCAAGGGAAGCCGGGTGCCGTCCTGCGTCAAGATCGTGATGGATCCGATGGACCCGACGGGAAACAATATCTCCCGCCCGAGCCGCCGCTCTTATATGGGCCTGGTCGATGGTCCATTGACGGTGATCGATCAACTCAAGATCTCGAGGGACGAGAAGTCGAAGCTTCTGCAATCGGTGTTTGTCGAGAACCCCGCGCAGATCAGGAAGATGTCCGAGGGGCACCGCAAGGTCGCGACGTCGATGCAACCGAAGTTCGAGCGGTTGCAGAACTACTATCTCGGTGTCAAGGGCGGCACGGTTGCCCGGCTCAAGGCCCGGTTGACCCGCGCGACATTCAACGCCTCCGTGCCCGAGAACTATTCTCCGACGTCCTTCCTCCTCAACACGCTGCTTCCCGTGGACAACAGCAACCGGACGATGGACTACGTCGCAACGATCGCTATCGACTAGTGTTCCGTTTCAGACATTTGCCACCGTTCGGATGAGGGCTGAGAGCAAATGTCTGAAACAACCGGAACACTATCAACCTTATGATTCTAGTGTAGCTTTTGTCTTTGACGTTTGCTCGCCAACCCAGCCGCCCCCGGAGGCAAACGTCAAAGACGCTACACTAGTGCTCCGAACGTCTGTCGGGATCTGTCATCCGGCGGATGGGCCGGCTGGCGGCCGCGTGCCGCCAAAGAGCGGGCGCTTCGCGCCGTGATCCTGGAGGACTGTCGTGGATCGTCGCAAATTCCTGATCGCGAGCCTCGCGGCTCCGTTCGCCCTGCCGTTGCGTGCTTCGGCGAAAGGCCAGATCCCCATCGGCGACATGCACTTCCATCTGTTCTTCATCGGGCCGAAGCCGGCGCGCACGCAACCGCTTGCGAAGAATATGGCGAGTGGCGGCGCCACACTGGTATCCTGGTCGATCGTCGGCGACATGCCGTGGCTGAAAATCGCCCCCGGCGGCTTCAAGCAGAAGGGTGCGCCGGCGGGTGATGCGCCGGCGGTTTGGCTGCGCGACGAGACGATCCGCGTCGTGCGCCACATCGATAGCCAGGGATTGCGCATCGCGCGAACCCCGGTTGATGTCGATCGTGCTTTGGCCGGCGAGCCGCACGTGGTGCTCTCGGTCGAAGGCGCGACGTTTACGGATCTCGGAGCAAAGCAGGTGGACGTCGCCTATAGCCTCGGCATTCGGCAGATCCAACTCGTGCATTACATACGCAATCCGCTGGCCGACATCCAGACATCGAAGCCGTGGCACGACGGGCTGACCTCAGCCGGCCTGGATGTGCTCCATGCCTGCGAGCGCCTCGGCGTGCTCGTCGATCTCGCACACTGCTCTGACGCGGCCGCACGCGATGCCTTGAGCCAGGCAAAGGCACCGCTCATCTGGTCGCACGGATCTGTTGCGCCAGCAGGTAGGCCGAACTGGAAGATGCCCGTCTGGAAGGCGCGCAAACTACAACTCGAGACAGCGCGGATGATTGCGGCGAAGGGCGGCGTCGTCGGCCTCTGGGGGCTCGGCGCGGACGTCGGCGCCTCGGTCGAGCGCTACGCGGATCGTCTGCTCGAGATGGCCGACATGATCGGCGAAGATCACGTCGCCTTCGGCAGCGACATGAACGCGTTGGCACGGCCAGCGCTGTCGCGGTTCTCCGATCACAGGCGCGTCGTCGAGATCATGGCGAAGCGGAATGTGCCGGAAGCGAAGATTCGCAAGATCGCCATCGAGAACTATGCGCGCGTGCTGAAGCAAGCAATGACGCCGCATCGGTGAAGGTGTGGAACGGCCGGGGGCGATGCACGTCGTGCTGGTCTGCGGAAACGTCCAGTCCGCACGCGCGACCTATGAGACAGTTGGTCGCCGCATAAGATGTTTTCATCATATATCTTATGTGCTGTAGTCTCGCTTTCGCAAGCGGACAGGAGTGCGAAATGACCGAGCGCGAAGCGCAGGACCGGCGGACCGCGTTCGCGGCCGATGTCGAAGCGCGAACCGGCATCAACGAAGGTATGATCGAGCGTCTTGTGCATGCCTTCTACGACAAGGTGCGCTCCGACGACGTACTCGGTCCGATTTTCGCCGCGCGCATTGCCGATTGGACGCCGCATCTCGAGCGGATGTGCAACTTCTGGTCGTCCGTCGTGTTGATGACTGGCCGCTATCATGGCAGGCCGATGCCGAAACACGCACCGCTGCCCATCGACGCCAATCATTTCGACCATTGGCTGCGTCTGTTCGAGGCAACGGCGGAGGAGACCTGTCCGGCCGCGGCCGCGGAACTGTTCATCGACCGCGCACGCCGAATTGCCGAAAGCCTCGAACTCGGCGTCGCGCTGCATCACGGCAAGCTGCTCATGAAGGGTGAGCGGCTGTCCATTGACAGCTGACGGACGCGCTGACGGAATTGGTCGACCGTGTGAGGTCGAGGCCGCGTCGGCGCGTTCAGCGCGCCTCGATGTCGAGCGCGTCGAGAAGCGCCTTCGGCCGGCTGACGAGATCGGCAAGCGTCCACTGGTCGAGTTCGGCCATGAAGGCCGCCAAGGCGAGCTGCAAGACGCGCTTCAATCGGCAAGCCTTCGTGATGCGGCAGGTATCTTGATTGCCGAGGCATTCGACAATCGCGAAATCCTCCTCGACCGTTCTCAGCACCGCGCCGACTGTAATTCCGTCTGCAGGGCCTGCGAGCCGCATGCCTCCGCCACGTCCGCGTACCGTCTCGATGTAGCCGCCCTTGGCGAGACCATGCACGACCTTCATCAGATGGTTTTCGGAGATGGCATAGGCGCGCGCGATCTCCTGGATCGTGGCGAGGCGGTCCGGCCGCGCGGCGAGGTACATCAAGACGCGAAGGGAATAGTCGGAGAGCACGGTCAGGCGCATGGCTTTGCAGGTCCTGTAGATATCCGGTCGATATTGCTTTTAAGTTCCGATGGCAGTAAGGTGCATTTGCAATCTATCTTATGCCAGATGCAGGCTTTGATCCAGGCATCAACGTTTCCGTGAATGTGTGGCGTCGAGCGGCGTGCACGGTGCCGGCCACGATGCAAACCGCGGATTTCACGGTAACTGGCGGAGCCCTCTCTGCGTGGAATGGCGATGATGCCCGATGGCAACGACAAGGAAAGTCGCTCGGAAGCCCGTCAGCGGCTTCTGACGCTTCGGCGTGCCATGTCGCCTGAAGAACGGGGCATGCGGTCTGCGCGGCTTGTCGCAAATCTCCACGATGCCTTTCGCCATATCGGCTGCCGCACGCTCGGTCTCTACTGGCCGATCAGGCATGAAACCGATCTCCGCATATGGGCCGACCGCGTAAGCGCGGAACGCAGGATTTCTCTGGCGCTCCCTGTCGTCGTCGAGCGAGCTGCGCCCATCGTCTATCGGGCGTGGAAACTCGGCGACGACATGGTGCGCGGCTTCTGGAATATTCCGGTGCCGGCACGGGGCGGCGCTTGCCAGCCGGACGTCGTGATCGCGCCGCTCGTCGGCTTCAACGGGACGTTCAGGCTCGGCTACGGCGGCGGCTATTTCGACAGAACGCTTGCGGCTGCAGCGCAGCGGCCGTTCGCCATTGGCGTGGGGTTCGATGTCATGCGGGCTCCCGCGTTCGAGCCCCGGCCGCACGATATTGCGATGGACGTCATCGTCACGGACGAGGCGATCACGTGGCGCGACGCACACGAGGCGAAAATGCTTCGCCGATGATCCGGCAACAAGAAAACCTGGGAGGTTGAAATGCGTCTAATGGCTCGTTCAATTGTAGCAGCTCTGGCGTCGCTTGCGGGCGCCGCGGCCGTCGCCGAGGAGGCGCGGATCACCTTCCCGCAAAACTATGCCACAGAGTTCAAGAACTATCTGAGCCTCGATCGTGTTCAGAACGCAGATCAAATCATTCGCCTGTTCGCAAACTCTGCTGCCAGCGAGGCTGGCGCGGCCGGCAAGGAGTTGCCTGATGGTTCCGTTCTCGTCGGCGAGGTCTATGCGGCGCAGAAGGACGGCGATGGCAAGGTGATCGTGAGTGACCTCGGCCGCCGTGTTCGTTCCAAGCTGGTGGCCATCGCTGTCATGGAGAAGCGGCAAGGTTGGGGTGAGAAATATCCAACGCAGCTGCGCAACGGCGACTGGGATTTCGCCATCTTCTCGCCCGCGGGCAAGCGTCTCGACAAGGACCTCGATGCGTGCCGGTCGTGCCACGCGCCGCTCGCAACGCGCCAGCATGTGTTTTCCCTCGAGCATATCGGCAAGTGAGGCGGGGGCGCGCAGGCCGGAGGCACGCCTGAATAACTAGCTCATCGTTCGTCTCGGGCGGTCGCCCGCTGTGAAGCGTTTCGGCCGCCGCGTGCAGCGGGCAAGACAACCGCTCACACGAACGTTTGCGATCCGATAGAGTTCGCGCGTTGCGAAGCCCCCCTTGGGCCTCCTGTGGGCGACCTGCATGATACCGTCGACCGGGGTGTCGAAATCTGGAATCGAGTGATGCGGCCTCACCGCATCGCCGCCGCCCGCGTCCATATCGACGCGGCAAGCGTTGAATTTCGCCTTGTTTGATCCTGGTCAGGGCGTTCACAATCCAATCACCGTCGGGTGTGCGTTGTTGGGGATCGCCGATCTCGCCACCGGCGTCTGCATCCAGACGCAATTGCGACCGATCTTCCGGAGGTGCTGGCGGCTCCGCGCATTGCCGTCGCCCGAGCGAGGCGGCGGGCTGAACCACGGCGGACAGCAGGCGACGAGGGATGTTCCGATGAGCGAGATAATCGCCGGCGGTCTCAGAAGGATCAGGCAGGGGTTGGCGGACCTCACGACCCATGGCGCGGCGGGTCGGGCTGACGATTTCCGAAGCAGCGCCTCGACCGCGGGCCTACCCGGCGCGTCGGGGACGAGGCATGCATGGTCTCCCGTTCGTATCGCGGTCCTGGCGATCGCCGGCCTCGGCGCCGCAGCGATGGTTGCGCTTTTCGCAGGCGGACGAGAAGTCGCCACGGTGCTCGCCAAACGCGGCTCGGCGGCCGAAGTGGTCTATGCGACAGGTGTCGTCGAGCCGGTCTACTGGGCGAAGGTAACGGCGCTGCAACGCAAGCGCATCGTTGAGATCTGCAAGTGCGAAGGCCAGGCGGTGAAGCAAGGCGATGTGCTCGCGCGGCTCGACGACATCGAGGAGCGCGCCCACAAGAATGAACTCGAGGCACGCCTTCAGCGTCTCAAGGACGATGCCGAACGTCTGACGACACTGGTGCAGCGGAACATCGCCTCGCGCACGTCGCTCGAGGAGAAGTTGACGCAGGTCCGCGAGCAGCAAGCGCGTGTCGCCGCGCAGCAGGATCGCATTGCGGATCTCGCGTTGAAGGCGCCGATCGATGGCGTCGTGTTGAGGCGGGACGGGGAGGTGGGCGAAATCGCTGGCACGGCAGCCGGCGACACGCTCCTCTGGGTCGGGCAGCCGAAGCCCTTGCAGGTTGTCGCCGAAGTGAACGAGGATGACATCCTCCGTGTCGCCAAGGGGCAAACGGCACTTCTGCGCCACGAGGGCTATTCCGCCGGGCCGATGCGCGCCACGGTTTCGCGGCTGACGCCGAAGGGCGATCCGCAAAGCAAGACGTTCCGGGTTTATCTGGCGCTTCCCGATGAAACTCCGCTCAAGATCGGCATGAGCGTCGAGGCCAACATCGTCGTCGGCGAGGTCGATGATGGTGTGATCGTGCCGGCCGAAGCCGTCGTTGATCACAAGGTGCTGAAGGTTCGAGATGGTCGCGTCATCATCGTGCCGGTCGAGGTCGGCATACGCGGTGCTGGCGCGGTCGAGATCCGCAGCGGCATCGCGGCGGGCGACGAATTGATTTCACCCTACGACAAGGGAATTGCATCCGGCACGCGCGTCGACGCCGTACGGCGACAGGCCGCATCGCCATGAAGCTGATCCTCGACATAGCCGTGACGCATATCGTCTCGCGCCTGCGCCAGACACTCGTCGGGTTGCTCGGCGTGGCGATGGGGGTCGGATTCTCCGTGATGATGGCAGCGCTGATGGAAGGTTCACAGCGCGATTTCGTCAGCCAGCTCGTCGACAACATGCCGCACATCACGATGACCGACGAGCGTCGCAACCCACCGCGTCAGCCGGCGGAGGATACCTTCGACGTCGTGCAGTTTTCAGGGCTCCGAACGCCAGAAACTCGACCAGGCATCAAGAATCCCTACGCAATCATCGCCGAACTCGAGGCTTGGCTGACGGGTGCCGTCGCGCCTTCCGTGCAGTCGCGCGCCGTCATACGGTTCGCCGGTCGCGATACGGCCGCAAACGTCACCGGAATCGATCCACGGCGCGAGCGGGACGTATCGAAACTTGCAACGCAGATCCGCGGCGGTACGCTCGATGCGCTCTACAAGTCATCGAATGCCATCATCCTGGGAGATAAACTCGCCGCCAAGATTGGCGCACGTATCGGCAACACGATCTCCGTCGCCTCTGGGCGCGGCGATGTCCTCACCTGCACCGTCGTCGCGCTCTTCCACTCGGGCATAAGCCAGTCCGATGAGACGCAGTCGTACACGCTGCTGAAGACGGCACAGATCCTCGCCGGTCAGACGGGGATCATCAACGCCATGCGTATTCGCGTGACGAGCATTCTCGAGGCCATGGCAATCGCCCGGCGGATCGAGGCGCAGACCGGCTACAAGGCGGTCTCCTGGCAGGAGGCGAACGAGGATCTGCTGTCCGCATTCGAGATCCGCAACTTCATCATGTACACGGTGGTCGGCGCGATACTTCTGGTTGCCTCGTTCGGCACCTACAACATCATATCGACGATCACGCACGAGAAGACGCGTGATATCGCGATCCTGAAGTCGCTCGGTTTCACGGAGAAAGCGGTCCGGCGGATCTTCCTGATCGAGGCCTTGTTGATCGGTGCCGCGGGAACGGTGATCGGCTGGGCGCTCGGCTATGTCCTCTGCATCGCGCTCGGGACCATCTCGTTCAAGAGCCCGTTCATGGACGCGACGCACCTGCCGATCCACTACACGGCATCGCACTACGCCATCGCGGCACTCGTCGCTCTTTCCGCCTCGGCAGTCGCGGGCTACCTCCCGGCGAGGAAGGCGGCACGTGTCCATCCTGTCGAGATCATCCGGGGAGCCTCGTGATGGAGCGAGCCGACACACCTGATATGGCTCTGTCGCGAACATCGGCGTCCGCCGATCCGCTCATCACGCTGCGCGGCGTCACCAAAACCATCGGGGATGGTGTTCTGACGACGCTGGTGCGCGACATCGATTTGGAGGTCAGGCGAGGCGAATTCATCGCGATTACCGGCCCGTCGGGCTCCGGCAAGAGTTCGTTGCTCTATCTGCTGGGCCTGCTCGACGTGCCGACGTCGGGTGAGGTCTTCGTGCGTCAGGTGCCGGTCAATGCGCTCGGCGAGCAGGCGCGCGCCGCCATCCGGCTCTCGGTCATCGGCTTCGTCTTCCAGTTCCATTTCCTGCTTCCCGAATTCACTGCCTTCGCCAACGTCAAGCTGCCGATGCGCGCCCTGGGGCGGCTCGACGATGCGGCGATGGACGCACGGGCCGGCGCGTTGCTCGCCTCGCTCGGGCTCGAGGATCACATGCACAAGACGCCAGGACGCTTGTCTGGCGGCCAGCGTCAGCGTGTGGCGATTGCAAGGGCGCTCGCCAACGAGCCGCACGTGATCCTGGCCGACGAGCCGACTGGAAATCTCGATTCGCAATCGAGCGAACAGGTGCTGGGTATATTCCGTAAGCTGGTGGACGAGACCGGACGCGCCCTGGTGATGGTGACACACGATCTCGACCTCGCCGCGCGCGCCGACCGCCAGATCCGTATCGTCGACGGGCAGATCGTCGAGCCGTCGGCCTGAGTGCTGCGCTTGACCGGCGTGTCGCGCAAGGGGGAGGCGTTCGGCAGGCCCGGAGGCTGCAAAGCGCCGGACGACCACGAGCCAGACGTCCACCATCGGAATAATTGAGCAGTCGGCATCCGCAGAACTTGTTTGTATTGATACGTGAGCTCTGCAAACTTGGCATGACGTCTCCGCGCTTCGCGCATGCGCGCAATCGGGAAGCCGGCCGCGCGGAGACAACCGGGCAACAATAACGACACGGTGCCGCGAGCGCCGGACGAAATGGGTGAGGGACGGCGATGACAGGTTCCATCGCAGGGATCGTGCGCGCCATCGAAGCGTTGAACGACGCCGTCGGCCGCACGGTGTCGTGGCTGGCCGTGGTGCTGGTGTTCACCACCTGCCTCGTTGCCGTCTTGAGATATGGTTTCTCGATCGGCTTCGTGTGGATGCAAGAACTCTATGTGTGGATGCACGCGGCCGTGTTCCTGCTGGTGTCGGGCTATACGCTGCAGCACGAAGGGCATGTGCGCATCGACGTTTTCTACGGCCCTGCGAGCCTTCGCACGAAGGCCTGGATCAACATTTTCGGCACGCTCGTCTTTTTGTTCCCGATGCTGGCGCTCATCGCCTACGTCGGCACGCCTTACGTGTTGCTGTCCTGGACCCGCCTCGAAGCCTCGCAAGAGGCCGGTGGGCTGCACGGCCTGTTCCTTTTGAAGAGCTGCATGCTCGGTTTCGTTGTGCTCTTGGCATTGCAGGGCGTTGCATTGCTGCTCCGCAGCGCGATGGTGATTGCAGGCAATCCCGAATGGGATCCGTCGAACCGTAAGCCCGCGGACGGGCACTGACATGCCGCTGCAGGACGTGTTGAGCATCGCGCTTCTCGTCAGTGTCTGTGCCGCCATGATGATCGGCTATCCGGTGGCGTTCACGCTCGCTGGCGTGTCGGTACTGTTCGCCTTCATCGGCGCCGCTTTGGGTGCCTTCGACCTCATTTTCCTGAATGCCATACCTAGCCGGATCTACGGCGTGATGGGCAACGAGAACCTCGTCGCCGTGCCGTTGTTCGTGTTCATGGGCGTCATGCTCGAGCGATCGCGGATCGCGGAAGAACTGTTGACGACGATGGGCCAGTGCTTCGGCTCGCTGCGCGGCGGCCTTGCGATCTCGGTCACGCTCGTCGGTACGCTTCTGGCGGCGTCGACGGGCATCGTCGGCGCAACGGTCGTCACAATGGGCCTGCTCAGCCTCCCGACAATGATGCGCGCCGGCTACGACCCGAAGCTCGCGTGCGGAACGATCTGCGCATCGGGAACGCTTGGCCAGATCATTCCGCCGTCGATAGCGCTCGTCATTCTGGGCGACTCGCTGTCGGGGCTCTATGCGGAAGCGCAGCTCGCCAAGGGCAACTACATGGTCGAGCCGTTCAGTGTCATCGACCTGTTTGCCGGGGCCATCGTGCCGGGCTTCATCCTCAGCGGTTCGTATATCCTCTACCTGATCTTCAAGGCCATCAAGGATCCCGACTCGAGCCCTGCCTATTATGTCGAGGGTGTCAGCGGCCGCGATCTCGCGGTGCGTGTCGTAAAGGCGTTGCTGCCGCCGATACTCCTGGTGGTGGCGGTGCTTGGCTCGATCCTCGGCGGACTTGCGACACCGACGGAATCGGCCTCATTCGGTGGCGTGGGGGCGACGCTTCTCGCGCTTCTCCGCGGCTTTCTGACCCGCGAAGTCTTGACAGAGGTCGTCAGGGCGACGGCACGCATCAGCTCGATGGTGTTCACGATCCTGATCGGCGCGTCGATCTTCTCCCTCACGTTTCGCGGCCTCGGCGGCGATCACCTCGTGCAGAGCTTCCTGACGGGCCTGCCTGGAGGCTTCTTCACGGCCATGCTGGTCGTGATGATCGTCATGTTCGTCATGGGCTTCGTACTCGACTTCATCGAAATCGTCTTCATCATCGTCCCGATCGTCGCGCCGGCGTTGTTCATGGCCGACATCAGCCCGATCTGGCTCGGCGTCATGATGGCGCTGAACCTTCAGACGAGTTTCCTCACGCCGCCTTTCGGGTGGGCTCTATTCTATATCCGGGGCGTGACACCACGCGAGATCGCGACCACCGACATCTATCGCGGCGTGCTGCCGTTCATCGTGCTCCAAATCGCAGTTCTGGCGCTGATCTGGGTGTTTCCAGCGATCACCACGTGGCTGCCGGGCATACTGCTGCGGTAGGCAGCGAACCGGCGCTCCTCGCACATTATACCGCCCTGTCGAAGGTGCTGACGTCGCGAGCCATGCGCGCGATCTTTTGCGCGATCGCCTGCATGCTTTCGACGGCGCTGGTCGCTGTGAACTCGACCGCGGGGAAGACCGGATCTGTTTCGATGATCCGCAGTTTGCCGGAGGCAATGGCTTCCTGATGCCAGCGCGGCGGCAGCAGGGTGACGCCGAGCCCCGCCGCTGCGAGGGAGGCGGCGACACCGAAACTCTTGCAGGTATCGATCCGCCGGCACCGTGCATTGCCCGCGCGGAACCAGTCCTCGATCGACGTGTGATGATAGGATTCGCGCGACAGCGCGATGATCGGCCATTCCCCCAATTGGCGAGGCGTGATGACGCCGTCGGGAACGCCGAGCGACGGACTGGCCATCCACGCGAATGTGACGCTGCCGAGGGAGACCGGTGTGACGCTGTATCCCGGCACGCGCCCGGGCGCGAGAATGATGTCGAGTGACGCCTGGTTCAGGCTTGCGATGAGGTCGTGCGTCAGCGCTTCGTCCAGTTCGAGTGTGATCCGCGGATACTTCTCGTGAACCCGCTTGACGAGGGCGGGCAGCCAGGTCACCGAAATCATCTCGACGACACCCATGCGCACGACGCCTGGTGTCGCGTCGTCGCTGCTGATGTGCTGGTGCATGTCGACAGACAGGCGCATCGCCTGTTCGGCGTAATATTGCAGCTCACGGCCCTTGGCTGTCGGCCGGGCGACGCGCTGGGTGCGGTCGAACAACTCGACTCCAAGATCGCGCTCGAGTTCGATGATGCGCATCGAGATGGTCGACTGCGTTGCGTTGAGACGATGGGCGGCGGCACTGAAACTGCCGAGCTTAACAGCCCAGTAGAAGGTTTCGAGCTGCTTGAAGTTCAAGGCCGATCTCCAACGGTGGCGACATCGCGACAAGGCGTGGCGCAGGAACTCGAGGGCGGCGCGTCCGCGACCGCGCAATAATGGCTTCACCTGTATGAAGCGTTCACAGGATGTCTCTTGCAGCATCAAAATAGTTGAACCCACGCGATCTGAAAATATCGATTGTTGTGATAGTTGATTGGCCAGATATTGATTTGGCGCATCGCTCCACGTGTCCGCTGTGATCGCCAACGTCAACAAGCCGGGTCTGGGTCAACCAGGCCACCTCGTCGGTTGGAAACGCAATCAGAATGGGAAAGAGGGCGGCATCCTCGCGCGATGTATCGGCGGGGCATCCGATCCTCGATCGGAGATTTCAAATGGAACGCAGGACCTTTCTCAAGAACGCCGCGATCTCGTCGGCGGGAGTTGCGGCTGTTGCCGCCAGCTTTCCGAAGCCCGCGCTGTCGCAGAACCTGCGCAAGTGGCGCATGGTCACGACGTGGCCGAAGAACCTGCCGGGCCTCGGCACCGGAGCCCAGTATTTCGCCGATCAGGTGACAAAATGCACAGGTGGTCGTCTGACGGTGCAATTGGCGGCGGCTGGCGAGATCGTCCCGGCGTTTGAATCAATCGATGCCGTCAAGTCCGGCACCGTCGAGATGGGCCACGGCTGTCCCTACTATTGGAAGGGCAAGGCAGCGGCGGCCGAACTCGTCAGTAACTTCCCGTTTGGCCTGACCGCGCAGGAATACAACGCTTGGTATCATTTCGGTGGCGGCGACAAGTTGTGCGACGAGCTATACGAGAGTGCGTTCGGCTGCAAGTTCCTGCCGTGCGGCAACACCGGCGTGCAGCACCCCGGCTGGAGTCGCAAGGAGGTCAATACGCTCGCGGACTTCCAAGGGCTCAAGATGCGCATGCCAGGTCTCGGCGGCGAGATCATGAAGCGTCTCGGTGCAACCGTCGTCAACCTGCCAGGCAGCGAGGTGCCGACGGCACTCGCGGCCGGCACGATCGACTGGGCGGAGTGGAATAACCCCTACGGTGAAGCGTCGATGGGGTTCTGGCGCCACGCCAAATATTACTATGCGACCGGCTGGCACGAGCCGGGGACGGTTCTGGAACTGTTCGTCAACAAGGCGCAGTGGGATGGCCTGGAGCCGGACCTGAAGGCCATCGTCGAGCAGTGCGCCTACGCAACAAACGTTGTCATGCTGAGTGAGTTTCAGGCGCGCTCCGGACCGGTGCTCGAACAGTTCGTTCAGAAGCATGGCGTCATCATCAAGAAGCTCAATGACGAGCAGATCAAGAAGATCGGCGAGATGGCTGCGACCGTGTTGATGGAAGTCACGGGCAAGGACGCGTTGAGCAAGAAGGTGTTCGACAGCATGAACAAGTTTCGCGGTCAGCAGAAGGGCTACAGCGACGTCGCGGAAGCCGACTTCCTGCGCGCGCGGAGTCTCGATTTCAGCTGGCCGGCCTGAACAGCCCGCGAGTAGCCGGCGTCGCCAACGTGGGCGGGGTCGGAACATCGTGGTGTTTGATCCGACAAGCGCGCGTTCGCAGTCGCGAGCGCGCGCCTTTCACCCGCGACGGCCGCTGCGCCTTCTCGGCGTGCGAGCACATGAGGGCGTGTTGGTGTTCGTAGCGTTAGGACGTTGAATTCGAGGTAACGGGCGACGCGGTTGCCCGCAGGTGTTCACGACAGCTGCTCGCCACGTTGCGCTCGCGCCGATGCGTACGCCAAGTTCTGCTTCGTGCTTGGGCGCGGGCATGCTGGTTGGCGCAGCCAGCACGGCTTAATGGAGTTCGGCAAGACCGAAGAATAATCAGAAATATTGATGCAAAATATCGAAATAATATCGCTTGTTTCAATGGGTCGATCTCCGCAGGATGTAGGCATGGTGACGGATCTGGCGATGACAGCGGATGAGGACAAATGCTCGAGGCAGCGGACACGTCCGACGGAATGAACGGAGCGACGAACGGTACGATGACGATATCGACGGCGAGCGCTGACCTTATCGACAAGCAAAAGCTGGCCGTGACGGTTTCGCGTATCCACGACGAGGCGGACGGCATTCGAAGTTTCGAGCTGCGCAGCGCGGACGGTCGCGCATTGCCGCCCTTCACCGCCGGTTCGCATGTCGAAGTGCATCTGCCGACAGGCGTCATCCGGTCCTATTCGCTGTGTTCCGATCCGCAACGGCACGATCATTACGTCATCTCGGTCCTGCGCGAGGCGGCGGGGCGAGGTGGCTCCAGCTACATGCACGACCATGTGAGTGTCGGCGACCAACTCGTCATCGCGGCGCCGCGCAATCATTTCCCGCTCGCCGGTCGCGAGGCGCGCTTCCACCTGATGCTGGCCGGCGGCATCGGTGTCACGCCGATGATCGCGATGATTGCAGAACTCGAGCGGCGGGGCGCACGCTGGCAGCTGCACTACTGTACGCGGAACCCGCAACGCACGGCGTTCATGGCGCAGCTGCAACCCTATGTCGATGCCGGCAAGGTGGTGCTGCATCACGACGAAGGAGATCCGACACGCGGGCTCGACATCAAGACAACCTTGGCCGAATTCGAGATCGGGACGCATCTCTATTTCTGTGGGCCACCTGGCTTTATGCAGGCTTGCGGCGCCTGTCTCGAACCATGGCCGCCGCATGCGGTTCATCGCGAGTTCTTCGCCGGCTCCGGAACGGGGTTGGATCAGGAAGGCAACGAGGCCTTCGAGATCAAACTGCGCCGATCGGGAACCGTCCTTGCAGTGCCCGCCGACAAGTCGATCGTCGATGTGCTGAAGCTCAATGGCTGCGACGTCGAGACCGATTGCAACGAGGGCTACTGCGGGACCTGCATCACCAGGTATCTGGCGGGCGCGCCCGAGCATCGCGATACCGTGCTGTCCGACAAGGAGCGCAAATCCTATGTGATGGTGTGCTGCGCAAGAGCGAAGGGATTGCTCGAGCTCGATCTGTGAGGCGGGGCATCGAGAGTGGCGTTCCGGGCCGATGTCGCGATTGCACGTTCGGGGCCGGTTGCCGCTTCTGCCGCAAGGACATCTGCAGGGTTGTTCGACCGTGGGTCGAATTATCCGAAGCGACAAGCACCGTGCAACGGTGCCGATGGAGGAAAACATGACAGAACAGATTTTTGTCCGTGACTGCTGGTACGTCGCTGGAATGTCGGACGACTTCCCCGCGGAAAAGCTGACGGGGCAGGTCATTGCCAAGCGGCCGATCGTCATCTGGCGAACCAAGGATGGCGAGGTCGTCGCCTATGACGATCGCTGTTCCCACAAGCGCTTCCCGCTCTCGAAGGGACGGCTGATGGCGGACGGCACGCTCGAATGTGCCTATCACGGCATGCGTTACGATACGTCGGGCAAGTGCGTTATGATCCCGTCGCACCCGACGGGACCGATTTCGCCACAAGCGACGGTCCGCGCGTTCCCGATCATCGAGCAGGACGGCCTCGTCTGGATCTGGCCCGGCGATCCGGAAAAGTCCGAAACGAGAAAGCCGCCGCGCGTGCCCGAGGTCGGCGACGCGCGCTGGGAATCGATCTGCGTCGGCCCGATGAACGTTTCCGCCAACTACATGCTTCTGATCGAGAACCTGCTCGATATCACGCACTTCTATCCGCTGCACGACGGCAACATCGGCGATATCGCCAACAGCCGCATTCCGATCGAACTCGAGGAAGGTACCGTCGACGGCAACGAATACGTGATGACCGTGCGCAAGACGTCGTCCTACACGCAGCCGCCCTATCTCGAGGACTGGTTCCATTATCCGGTCGTCGATCGCCATCACACGCATTGCATGATGAGTCCGGGTCTGACGCGCGTCGTGATGCGCAATGCCCCTCCGGGCGAGCTCGACGTGCGCGAGGGCGACACGGAATTCCCCGGTCATCTCGAGCCGACAGGTATCGAACGCGGCTACGTGCTCATTCATACGCACACTCCCGTCGACGAACGCAGCCACGTCTGGCGCGTGATCGTCAATTGTCCAGCCGACAACATGTCGAAAGGTGAGCCTGGCAAATCGACCGCCAAGCGTGTCGCCGAGATGTTTCCCGAGGTCGCGGCCGAGGATCTTTGGGCGGTTGCCGAACAACAGCGCATGTTCGAGTATCCCGACGAGGGTTATTCGGAAGTCTTCCTGAAGCCCGACCTCGCGTTGCGTCGCGCCCGCAAGATCCTGGTCGACATGCATCGCACGGAGCAGGCTGGTTCGCGATCCGAAGCTGCCGAGTAGGCCATCAACGCCGGGGTGCAGCGTATGACATTCCAAAGTCCTGCGACGGGTCCACTTGCGGGATTGCGCGTGCTGGAGTTCGGTCAGATTGCCGCCGGTCCGTTCGCGGGATCGTTGCTCGCGGACCTCGGCGCCGATGTCGTCAAGGTCGAGAATCCGGATGGCGGCGACGGCATGCGCGGTTGGCCGCCGCTGACGCATGGGCCTGACGGCGCCGATACCTTCAGCGAGAATTTCGCGTCGCTCAACCGGAACAAGCGATCCATCGTTGCGGACCTGAAAGATCCGATTGCCGTTCAACGCCTCAGGCAACTTCTCGAGGCAACCGACATCGTCGTCGAGAACTTCCGCGCCGGTGTGCTCGCGCGGCTGGGCCTCGGCTATGGGGACGTACGCCGCATGAACCCCGCAATCGTCTACTGCTCGATCTCCGGCTACGGCCAGACGGGGCCCTACGCCTCCAAGGGTGCCTTCGATGTCACCGTGCAGGCGATGAGCGGATTGATGAGCGTGACCGGCGAAGAAGGCCGGCCGCCGGTCAAATGCGGCGTACCCGTCGGCGATTTCTGCGCCGGCCTCTACGCCGCATTCACGATCCTGGCCGCCGTCCGCAAGGCAGAGGCGACGGGCGAGGGCTCTCATATAGATTGCTCGATGCTCGGCTCGCTATTGGGCGTTGCGGCGCTGCAGACGAGCGAATATTTCGGCACCGGTGGTGGTGGCCGCAAACTCGGCTCGGCGCATCCGCGTAACGCGCCATACCAGGCCTACGAGGCAGCCGACGAATATTTCGTCATCGCGGCTGGCAACAATGCTCTTTGGCGCCAGGTTGCCGAAGCCGTTGGCCAGCCCGAACTCGCCGACGATCCGAGGTTTCGCACGCAACCTGACCGCGCGCGAAATCAAAGTGCGCTCGCTGATCTACTGGCGCCGCATTTCAAGTCGCGCAAGGCGGCCGACTGGCTCGCCGAGATGGATCGGCGTGGCGTGCCGAGCGCGCCGATCAACGGCTACAGCGACATTCTCAGCGATCCGCAGGTCGAGCACATGCGGCTCGTGCGAGGGCTGACATTGGCGAATGGCGCCAAGACCAGAACCACGGCCTATCCGGTGGCCATGACGGGGTATGCCTTCGAGATCACGCGGCGGCCGCCTCGGCTCGGGGAGCACTCCGAGGAGGTATTCGAGGACTGGCTATCGGGAGACGACCGGAGAGGCGCGCGCAGCGCGGGCCGAGACGGGCGGTGAAGGAGCCGCAGCCTGGCGATGCGTCACGCGATGGGCCGATGGAGGGTGTTGTCGTGTCCTCTGCGCGTCGCGACGTTTCCTGTGCGGGCCTGGTGAGTGTCGCATCTGGCGTTCGGTGGACGTCGGGCGTTCTGTCAATGTCGGAACTGCTGTTCGCATCAGGCGAATGTGCACGTGGCGCAGCGGGGACCGAACAAGGCCTCGCGCGCGCCATTTGCATCGGCCTCGGCGACCTTTGCGTCGAGAGCATTTCGGGCCGAGGCAATCGCGATGTTCAAGCGCTCGAGGGCAAAGGTGCGCGATACCTCAGGACATTGGATCACCAGTCGCGCCGCATCGCGCGCTTCCGCGACGCGACGGGCGAGTGTCGTATCATGAGACGTGGTTGTCGCAACGGCCGCATCAGCGTCGGTTGCCAAGGACGGGCACAGATCGACATCATCGAGCAGTGCTTCGAGCAGATACGGGCCGTTCGATTTTCCCTTGGCAAGATCGCCGGCCGCTTGCTCGAGGCGTGCCAACATGCGCGATACGCAGAGGGGTGGCTCACCGGCGGAATCGGGCTTCTGCATTTTCGGAGTCGGAGTCGGAGGCGGTGTCGTGGTCATGGCTACCTCGTTCTCGATCGCCTTGCAGGCTAGTGTTGCGTCACTAACGCTTGGTCCCCGTTTGCTGCAAGGGGAGCCAAGTGTCGGAGACATATGGAACACTAGAGTGCAGCGCGACGGGCCCCTTTGACAGGTGTCAACATCGTGCTCGACGAGACATGAATAGTTTTGATGAACAAGCATCGGGGTTTTTATGCATGACCACTTGCTGATCGCGCGTGAGGGCGGGCGAACCGTGCTGACGCTGAACCGTCCTGCGAAGTTGAACGCCCTCGACGAAGCGCTCGTCGAGGCATTGCTTGTGGCGTTCGATCAGGCACGCGATGACGGCACCAGCCTGCTGGTGATGAGGGGAGCCGGCAAAGGGTTTTCAGGCGGTTTCGATTTCGGTGGTCTCGACGCGCTCTCAGATGGTGATCTCGCACTTCGCTTCATTCGGCTCGAAATGCTTCTGCAGTCGGTCTGGACGGCGCCCTTCGTGACACTTGCTCTCGCACACGGTCCGTGCTTCGGCGCTGCCGCCGACATCGTCGCGGCCTGCACGTTGCGCTATGCGACGGCTGATGCGAAGTTTCGCATGCCGGGGCTGCGCTTCGGGATCGCCCTCGGGACGCGCCGGCTGGCGGCGCTCGTCGGCCACGATCGTGCCCGTTCGCTGCTGATGACCAGCCGTATCTTCACGGCGTCCGAGGCTCTGCCGATGGGGTTCCTCTCCGGCATCGCGGAGATGGCCGACTGGGAGGCGATCACCGCCGAGGCGGCGCGAGATGCGGCCGTGCTGTCGCCAGCGTCGCGCGAGCGATTGCTGCGCTTGACGCGTCGCGATGCGCCGGACGCCGACCTTGCCGAACTCGTGCGCTCGCTCGCCGCGCCCGGCTTGAAGGAACGCATCGCAGCCTATCTCGAAGCGTTGCAGAAGCGGTGAGGACCGTTGCGCCGGTCAGAGACGCGTTCGCACGGGGTCAGGATAGCGCGTGCGCTGATACCGGGGGAGCGCTGCGGCGTGGCGATCGCCGTTTGCGTTTTTCGCGCGGGCTGACGAGCCATGCGATGAGCATGACGATGGCGAGAAGGACGCCTGGAAAGACGGCAGCCCATGTTCCGGCAGCGACCAATCCAGTGGTCGCGGCCGACAGGATCGACGCGAACGCCTCGAGGAACGTCGACATGCGCGACGCGACCTGACGCCGCCGGAAGTTGGTGCGTTTAGCCTGGGCGCGGAACCACAACTGAATGACCAGCGCGCAGGTCGCGGCGAGGATGACGCCCGCGAATGTCACGAAGGCGCCCACAACGGAAACGAACGCCAGCGCAAGGACCATCGGTGCTGCAATCGCGACGACGACGCTCAGCACGGACACCACCTTCGCCCAGAGCAGCGCGCGCGGCGTCACCGGTGCGGTTGCGACAAGATCGGGCGCGTCCTCGCCGGAAATGGCGAGCCACGCAAGACCACCCGCAAGCTGGCCTGTTGCCATGACCAGCACCGGTGCCAGGATGACGTGGATGTCGGTATCGGAGCCGTAGCGCATCCATAGCATGAGCGCGGGCGGAATGAGATAAAGCACCTGCATCAGCGATTGCGACGCGAGCCAGGGGTCGCGACGGAGCAGCATCCATTCCTTGTGGATGAGTGCGCGTTGCGTCGTCATCTGGCGGAAGGCCTTGCGCTCGCGCCGTTGACTGCGGCGCTCTTGCGGAATGGAGAGCGCTGCGACCACGTGCTCGCCGAAGCGCAGCGAGGCATAGGAGACGACGACCGCGAAGAAGGCCGCGGATATCGAGAAGATGAGCAGGGAGGCGCCGACATGGCCCATCGCGGCGTACGCGGGAAGCCAAACCAGGCTGCCGGGACCGGGCGCGGCATCGACGAGGTCGGTTGAACTGAGAACCGAGAACCGCGACATGCTGCCATAGGAGAGGATGGCGACGACCTGGATGCCGATGAGGAAGGATGCGCCGACGACGGCCGCGACGATCTGGGCCACGAGGCGCGTTCGCTTGGCGCCGAACATGCGGAACATCGCGAGCGTCAGCCCGACGGCAATGCCGGTCGCGACCATCGCGAGGGCGAAGACGAGCAGGTATGCGGCAAGCCAGTGCGGGCCGTGGAGAAGTGCCGCAACGTTGACGAACGGTGCGACGAGGAGAGCGGACATTGCGGCCGTCGTCACGCTCATCGCGGCGATGCGAACCGCAAACAGATGGCGCGCGGGGGCGGGCGAGGACAGGATCAGGTCCAGGTCGTCGCGGGCGTAGAAGGCTCGTGTCACCGATTCCAGCGCCTGCGAGATCATCATCGTGAAGCTCAGCAGGATCGACGCCGACAAGGTGACGAGCAGGGCCTTGTTGTTGTCGAGCGTGAGCGGCTGATCGGACGCCAGAACGCCAACGGCCACGGCATGAAGGAGCAGGATGAACAACGCCACGGCCATCACGATGACGCGGTTCCTGATGCGGAGACCGCCGGACATCAGGGCGGTCCAGTCGCGCCAGGCGAGCCGCAGCTCGTGGTGTGCAAACCGGGCGAATGACGATCGACGTGTCATGCGGCCTCGTCGTCGTCGAGCATCGTTCGGGCCTGATCGGTCGGTTCTTCGACGAGTGTCAGGAAGATGTCCTCGAGGCTCGAGCCTGCGCCACCGGCGTCGCGGCGGAGCTCGTCGAGCGTGCCTTCGGCGATGAGACGCCCCTTGGCGATGACGCCGATGCGGTCCGCCATGCGCTCGGCCACTTCGAGAATGTGCGTGGTCATGATGACCGTCACACCGGTGCTGACGAGATGGCGCAGGATTTCCTTGACCTGGCGTGCCGACCGGGCATCGAGGCCGGTCAGCGGTTCATCGAGTATGATCAGTTTCGGATCGTGGATCAGCGCGCCGGCAAGCGCCACTTTCTGTTTCATGCCCTTGGAAAAGCCCTGGCATCGCTCGTCGGCGTGACGCGTCAAGGCGAGGGAATCGATCAATACGTCGGCCTTGGCGCGAGCGACATCGCCATCCATGCTCCACAGACCGGCAACGAATTCGAGGTATTCGACCGGAGTGAGCTTGTCGTAGATCATCGGTTCGTCAGGGACCCAGGCGAGCACGCGCTTGGCCTCGACCGGGTGTTCGCCAACATCGATGCCGGTGATCGCGATGTCGCCGCTGTCCGGGGTGAGAAGGCCCGCCACCATGCGCAACGTGGTCGTCTTGCCGGCGCCGTTGGGACCGAGGAGGGCGTAGAATTCACCCGGTCGTATGGTGAGCGAGAGGTTGTCGACAGCGGGCTCGACAAACGTCTTGCGGAGGTTGCGTATCGATAGGGCAGGTATCGGCTCGGACATCGATGCTCACACGCGGACAATTGGCACAGGACTTAGTCGATCGTTAGAAACTCGCGATCTTGGGGGAGTGTACGCCAGCGCGGTTGAGCGATCGTGAACCGCGAGCCATCGGCCGTGTTCTCGCGCACCCGGTCACTCGGTACGAGGCCGCTACGTCATGCGAAGCGGACGGCATAGACCGGTGGCAGCGTGTTGGCGATGTTTTCCCACGTGTCGCCCTGGTCCTCGCTGACCCAGAGACCGCCCGTCGTCGAGCCGAAGGCCAGCCTGTCGCCGCTCCCGTCGATGTCAAGTCCGTGCCGATAGACGATGTCGTAGGCGTGTTTCTGTGGCAGTCCGCTGGTCAACTTCTCGAACGTCCTGCCGCCGTCGCGGGTGCGCGTCACGACGAGCTGGCCATCGTGCGGTATGCGCAACTCGTCCTTGATGCCGGGCACGAACCATGCGGTATCGGGATCGCGCGGATGGACGACAACCGGAAAACCGAACGTCGACGGCGCGACATCGGTGATCTCGGTAAACGTGCGCCCCTCGTCGGAGGAGACGAAGATGCCGTTGTGATGCTGGACCCACATGCGTTCGGGGGCGTTCGCGCACTGTGCAAGGCAGTGCACATCCTGGGCGATCGGATCGTTGGTCAACTCCGGCGGCACATGGTCGGCGCGCATGCCTTCGCCGCGCTGCACCCAATCTGAGCCGCCATTCTCGGTGAACCAGATGCCGCCGGTCGAGACGGCGATCCAGATGCGCTGCGAATTTCGCGGATCGACCAGTATCGAATGGATGCCTGGCAGATCGGCGCCGCCACCCATCCACATCCGCCGCTTCGGATGGTCCCAGAGCGAACGCACGATTTCCCAGCTTTCGCCGTTGTCGCTCGAACGGAAGAGGCCGCCCGGCAGCGTGCCGCACCAGATGACGCCCGGTTCATCGTCGCCGCCGGCCCGCAATGCCCAAATCCGCGCCGTGCTCCAGGCGATCGGCCGGCCCCACATGTCGTTTTCCTCGAGGCCTTCGGGCTTCGGCGGATAGGTGGGGCTCGCCATTTCGTCCCATCGACCATCTTCCCAGCGATGCAACTTGACGCCGAAGTGGCCGTGATCGAGTGCCGCATAGTGGCGGCCATCGCGCGGATCGGTCGTTGTCAGCGTGACGTTGTCGCCGAGGAAATCGACATGGTCGATGTCCCAACGTCCGCCTCCGCGTCGCACCCAGAAAAGACCTTTGCGTGTCGATACGAGCAATGTGTCACTCACGGTCAGCCTCCAGACAATGCCTGATAGATGTAAATCGTGCTCGCGGGCCCGACGGGATCGGTGAGGCCGCTGCGATCGCGGATCATGTGGCCGTCGACGAAGATGGTCATGTGTTTACGCAACGCGGACTGATCATCGAGGACATAGGCGGCGGCGCGCGGGTTGCCCGCGAACACGCCATTGAGGACTTCGCGCACGGTGTTGCCGGGCGCTTCCGCCTCAGGGCACGCAACGTGGCGCTGAATGTTGGGCGTGAAGACGACACGTGCCATGTTCGCTCCTCGAAATGCGTTTTGTTTGGCCGCGCCGTTCCGGAGGTTCCCGATTCGCCGAGGCCACAGCATGGTGCGGCACTCCCTCGCGCCATCACCACGTCATCACGACGGCTGGACCAATTTTGGGGTCCATCCAGAAAATCTCCCAGACATGGCCGTCGAGATCCTCGAAGGCGTGCTTCACACATGAAGCCGTGGTCGGCGGCATCGCGCGCCCGTGCTGTTGCCGCATCGCGGACCCGCGCTGATGCCGCACCGTGACCCGATGCCATTCTTGCAGCTAGGACGGGCGAAGATCGGGCAAGCCGACCTCCCCGTGAAATATTTTCGCAACTACTGGGCGGGAACCCGCGACGAAGTCCGATGCCTGGAGCGCGGTCATCGCCGCTGGTCGTTCTCGCGCGCCGCCTGTTGCGATGATGGTGCTGCTGCCGCCTCCGTTAGGCTATCGAGTTGTTGTCGGATGTGGCGGGCCTCGGCCGGCGTGTTGGCGAGTGCGATGGCGCGGTTGTAGGCCTCGCGGGCTTCGTGGTAGCGACCGAGCTGCTTCAAGAAGGAGCCGCGGGCGCCGTGGAAATAGAAGTAGCCATCGAGGGCGCCGGCAAGCGGGGTAATGATCGCCAACGCCGCCTCCGCGCCGTCCGTCCGCGACACCGCAACGGCCCTGTTCAGCGCGATGACGGGGGAGGGCTGCATACGTTCGAGCGCACCATAGAGGAGAGCGATCTGCGGCCAGTCCGTATCCTCGGGCCGGCCCGCCCGCGCGTGCAAGGCGGCGATTGCTGCCTGTAGCTGGAATGGTCCCGGCCGCCGGTGCCGCAGGGCCTTGTCCATCAAGGCCAGGCCTTCGGCGATCAGCTTGGAATTCCACCGCGAACGGTCCTGCTGATCGAGCGGGATGGCCGCACCGTCCGCGTCGAACCGGGCATCGGCCCGGGCGTGTTGGAGCAACAGCAGGGCTGCGAGGCCCATCAGCTCTGGCTCGACCGGAAACAGGTTGAGCAGCAACCGGGCCAGACGTATGGCTTCCTCGCAAAGTTCCGCGCGCCAGCCGTTGGCCGCGACGTCGATCGTATAACCCTCGTTGAATACGAGGTAGATCATTGCGGCGACCGCTGCCACACGCTCAGCGCGTTCGACCGCACTCGGGGTCTCGAACGGCACTTCTGCTTTCGCAATCCGCGCCTTGGCCCGCGTGATGCGCTGTTCCATCGCGGCATCGGAAACCATGAAGGCGCGGGCGATCTGGTGGACTGAAAGACCGGACACGATCCGCAGCGCAAGTGCGATCTGCTGCGTCGCGGGGAGCTCTCGATGGCAACAGATGAACATCAAACGCAGAATGTCGTCGCGATAGTCGGCCCCATCGGCGCGCTCTGCCGCTACCGCCTCCATGTCCGAGCGGTCGGAAATCACGTCTTCGGGCGGTAACGGCTGCATGCGGCGCTGGCGGCGCGCGCTATCAATGCCGGCATTGCGTGCAACCATGATCAGCCAAGCGGCCGCATCGCGCGGGGGGCCGTTCGATGGCCAGGACTTGAGTGCGCGCAGGCACGCCTCCTGATAAGCCTCCTCAGCCGTATCGAGGTCGCGGAAATAGCGGACGAGTGCCGCCATGGCCTTCGGCCGGGCCGCTGTCATGACCGCGCCGATCCAGCTCGTGTCGGTCACGATGCAGCATCCGGCGTATCGAAGAACAGCCCGACGGGCCTGATTTCATAGGCGCCGCCCGGATTGGCTCGTCCGAGGTCGCGGGCGATATCCAGAACTTCCTCCAGGCTGTCGCAGTTGACGATATAGAAGCCGAGAAGCTGCTCTTTCGTCTCGGCGAATGGACCGTCGACCACGAGCGGCGGATCGCGATCCTTGCGCAACGTCGTTGCCGCAGTCGTCGGCAGCAGGCGCGCCACGGGACCGAGCTTGCCTGACCTCGCAAGCCGCTCCTGCACGGCGCCGAGTTTCTCCATGACGGCATCGTCCTGTTCCTTGGACCAGGCGCACGTCACTTTTTCGTCGTGATAGCAAAGGATCGCATACTGCATGTGTGGGGACCTCCTGTCAGACCGAGGACGCATGGCGGCCGACGTCGCCGACAACGGTTGGTGAATAATAGGTGGCGACAGGCTGCATGATTATCGAGAGACGGGCTTCAACCGCATCCTGGCCAAGTCCTGGCCAAGTCCTGGCCAAGTCCTGGCCAAATCCTGGCCGTAGCCGTTTCCACATCGCCGGGGATGTCGAGCGTGGGGCTGGCGGCAAGCGTACCACGACGCACGGCGCCCTAGCCCGTGGAGTTGGGGCGGGCGCCCGATCGCAACCTCACGCATACCGACGATTGCCGCTTTCACGTGTCATCAAACGTAGAAACCGCTTCTCTCCTGCAAGGCCGGACTGTATTATCCCGCGGGAATGCGATGCGAGCCCGGCGCGATGATACCGTGACGGACTTGCGTCTACGAATTGCGCAGACAAATTCGGGGAGTGGACATATGGCCGAACAGAAGCCGGTTGCCAAAGTTCCAGAGGGCAACTCACGGTTCTTCAAGACCCGTCAGATGCAGCCGTCGTCAAAGGGTTTCGTCGGATACGAAACGGTCTGGGAGCCGATGCAGAAAGAGGTTCCATATACTGTTCCGAAGCGCCCCTAGTCGCGGCCGACCCTGGTTGCGACGATAAAGGCTCTCGTTCATTCGGGCTCGTGCCTTACAGGCGCGGGCCCGAATTCTTGTGAGCACGTGTGAACTTCTGGAACGCGACCTCCGGATCTGGGCTCCCGGAACGCTACTCCCAGAACGCAATTCCTGTAATGGGAGCTCGGAAATCTGACGACTGCCGACCTTGTTGCCGCGCGCGGTAATGGGCTGGTAGCCGACGCCGCCCCGCAAGTTGCGAACCGATGGAACTTGCGTGTTGGTCCGTTGCGATCAGATCTGCATTTTGAGCGACGGATCGATAGCAGGTCCAGGGCCACCGACCGGTCCGCCCGCCTCGATCTCTTCCTCGGTGGCATCCCGGACGCTCAGGACCTCCATCCGGAAAACAACCTCCCGGCCACAAAGCGGATTGTTGCCGTCAACCGTCAGCGTCTTGTCGTCCATTTTCGTCACGATGAAATTCCGGGCCTCGCCCTTCTCATTCTCCATGATGATCGTGGTGCCGATCTCCCGGTATTCCTCGGGAACGTTGTCAATCAAGTCGGTGAAGACGAGCCGCTCGTCGCGTGGCCCATAGATGCGATCACAATCGATCGGCACCTCGAAGACGTCACCAGCCGCCTTGCCCTCCAGCTCTTCAACGACCGCAGGTGCCAGCAAGTCACTGTGCCCGTGCACATAACCCAATGGGAATTCGACGGCGCTCAGCACATGGCCTGTCTTGCTGTCGCTCACCTTGTAGGTGAGTTCGACGAACTTGCCGTCCTTGATCGTTTCGCTCATATCGCATCCGTTCAGCGGTCTGAGCCGCCAGCGCTCAAAAAATCGACGCGCCGAATATCCTGATCTTGCCGTCCTCCTCACCAAGGACGAGTCTGCCCAGCCATTCGCCTGGCTTTTTTGTACTGCGCTGCCGGTAAAGCACCGTGACGTAATCTCCTCGGCGAATGATCCCAAGATAATCGACGTCGGGGGACAAACTCCGGGTCAACTCGCTGCTCGAGAACTGACGGCCGACCTCGACTTCATGCAACCCGTTCGTGAGCGCAAAGGAGAAGTTCTTGACGAACTCGCCGTAGTTGCCCTCGTTCGAATACTTGACGAGATCGGCCCACATCGGATGGGCGATTGCCAGAATCTCGTCATCAGTTTTTGCGGTGATATTCATCAGTAACTTACCAAATCGAGAGATGCCCAACCGAAGGGGAGGGATGTCCAACTGTAGGGTCTAACAGGTCGTTGGATCGCCGCGCCCTGCACCGGAGGAAACAGCTGCCTCTCGGGCAACGGTACCCCGCAATAATTCCCCACTGAGGAAACGGCAAGAGGTCCGCGCGCGCCCATCGTTCGTGGAGCGCGGCGGACCTCTATTGATTGCTGGACTAGTGGTCGGCCGCCACGCCGGCCTTTTCTCTTTCCTTCAACTCGGCGAGCGCCTTGTCCTCGAGGTCGCCGACGAGGTGGTAGCAGGGCGCCTTCTCCATCGTGTACTCGCCCGTGTTCGGGTCACGACGGGAAACCGTCAGAACATGCCAGTTTTCGTCGTCGAGCTTCATATAGTCGCCACGATAATAGTAGCCGGGCCAACGCGTTTCCTTGCGGAACAGGGTGTGATGCGTGACGCACTCGGAGGTGCGATGACGATGCTTCAACTCCCAGGCCCGCAGCAACTCGTGAAGATCCTTGGCGGCGACCTTCTCCAGATCCTCCTCCATCACCTTCAGCTTCTTGAGGCAGATATTGAGCAGCTTTTCGTTGGTCATGTAGCCGACCGTGACGCCGCCGCAATACTCGTCCATCAGCTTCTGAAGTCGCGAGAGACCTTGCCTTGGAGTGATGTAGTTCGGGTTGACGTCACCCGCGACGACCTCGTTGCGATAGACCTTGTAGTGCTCCAGCGGCTTGTAGATTTCTTTGCGCCGGCGCTCGATCTGCTCGTCGGAGACGCGAATTCCGTGCGCCTTGCCGTCGTCGATGTATTTGCAGGCAGCCTTCGCCGCGAGACGACCCTCGGTGAAAGAGCCCGAAGAGAAGGCGTGCGGCGTGCCGCCGACCGCGTCACCCGCTCCGAACAGGCCTTCAACCGTCATCATGCGATTGTAGCCCCAGAAATACTCGGGGGGCGACACATCCTCCGGTCCGCTGGCCCAGCCGCCGGCACCGGTCGCATGCGAGCCCATGACGTAGGGCTCCGAAGTGGTCAACTCGGGATTCTCGTTCTTGGGATCGACGTCGGTCGCGGCCCACAGAACGGCCTGACCGATGGTCATGCCGAGGAAGTTTTCCCAACCCACTTCTTCGAGGTGCGGATCCTGGAACGCTTGCATCGTCACCATGTGAATGGGGCCGCGGCCAGCCATCACTTCGTTGATCATCGCGTGGTTTCGCAGACACGTCGGGATCGGCCTGTGGGTACGGTGCGACACCTCTGGATCGAGGTATTCCTTGCCGACCAACTTCTGCAATTCGGGGAACCACTTGGATTCATACTCCTCGCCGAACCCGTTCTGCGTGTACGTCTTGAGGTGAAGGAAGTAGGCACCGACAGGACCATAACCGTCCTTGAAGCGCGCCAATACGATGCGGTTTTCCATTTGCGTCATCTTCGCGCCGGCCTCGATCAAGAGACCGTATGCGGAGCCCGACGACCATGGCGCATACCACACGCGTCCCGCGCCCTCACCGACCGATCGCGGCTTGAAAATGTTCGAAGCGCCGCCCGCCGCGCAGATCACGGTCTTCGACTTGAAGACGTGATAGTCGCCCGTCCGCACGTTGAAACCAACCGCGCCGGCGATCCGGTTCGCCTTGGCGTCGTCGACCAGCAGATGGGTGACGCAGATGCGGTTGAAGATCTTGTCAGCCGACTTCTTGGCAGCTTCCGCGACGATCGGCTTGTAGCTCTCGCCGTGGATCATGATCTGCCAGCGGCCCTCGCGCTGATATTGTCCGGTCTTGGGGTTGCGCATCAGCGGCAGGCCCCACTCCTCGAACTGGTGAACGGTCGAGTCCACGTGCCGCGCCATGTCGAACAGCAAATCCTCGCGCACCATACCCATGAGGTCGATGCGAGCGTAGCGGACGTGATCTTCGGGGTTATTCTCGCCCCATCGCGTGCCCATGTAGCAGTTGATGGCGTAGAGGCCCTGCGCGACAGCGCCGGAGCGGTCGATGTTGGCCTTCTCCGCGATCACGATCTTCTTGTTCTGGCCCCAGTACCTGGCCTCGAACGCGGCACCGGTGCCGCCGAGACCGCCGCCGACGACGAGGACGTCGATGTTGTCTTCGATGATTGTCTTATAGGCCATCAGTAATATACCCCTGCCTTGAACGCTAAACCGGCCTTTTCCAAGGTATGCAACCCGCCGTCGTCGAAGCGAATGAATTTGGGCTCGCTATAGAGCAGTTCGCTGTCGCGCAACTCCCTGTTGGGACCGGGCACCTCGGCGAGCTTGGGGATGTCCCGACCCCACGGCTTGGTGGTGATCGGCGAGAGGAAATTCTTCTCGGTGCCGTCCCGGAATTTGATCCTCCAGGCGATCGTGCCCTTCTCCTCCTCACGGCGCACGCGTACGGAGTGGCCAAGCGGAGCGAAATCCGCATAGCCGCGGACGTCGATCGCGAACTGCGGGCAGGCCTTCACGCAGGAGTAGCACTCCCAGCACATGTCGGGCTCGATGTTGTAGGCACGGCGATACGTCGTATCGATGTGCATGATATCGGACGGACAAATGTCAACGCAGTGCCCGCAGCCATCGCATCGCGTCATATAGACGAATGTCGGCATACTCTGCTCCCTCCCGGATAGTCGCTAGATCGCAGCTTGTTTGTTGTTCAATAGTGGCGGGGCGCTTCACGCTTGATGCCGAGCCCCATGTTCATCGACGCGTCCTTCAGAAGCTCCATCGAGTGCCGGTCACGATCGGCCGGGCTCGACCTGTCCGCGGGCGCCGGCAACATATCGAGCGAGCCGTCAGCCTTGGCGACGCGCTTCTGGAACGCCGCGGCCGGCTTGAAGAACATATGCGAGAACTTGGACCACGGCACCGAGCCGAACAGCACGACCGTGGCGATGATGTAGAGCACCGCGAAGAAGTTGTCCCAAGCGCTGTCGATCGCCTGGAGGAATGCCCATACCAGTGCCAGGGTCACGCTGGCGAGCAGGGACAAGATGAAGAGGTCTGCCTTCACGACGCGGAACGGTGAATTGCCTTCAGCCGCGACATCGGCGCGGATGAAGAACCAGAACCAGTAACCGCCAACGCAAACGGAAAGCGCGCCCAGGAACCACAGCAATGGCCAGATGGCGGGTGTCGGCGTCGCCGGTGTCGGATACCAGAACACCATGATCGCCGTTGAAATGACGTAGGCGATGAAGCCGTACATGGTGAACAGGTGGGCGAGGCGGCGCTGGGGATTGCAGAACTCCCCCGACGTGAGCACCTCGTCGGTTACGGTTTTGACCGCCAGGGACATCATCTCCCCGCTGCTGACAGGCTGGCGCGCCTTGCTCTGTGACTTGCGCCAGTTCTCAAAGAAGTACTGCGCGCTCTTTTTATGCCAGATGTCGTAGATCGTGCCGCCGGCAACGAGCAGGAACATCAAGATCACAAATGCCTGCATCGCATCCGGCGAGATGAACCCGGACAGTTCGGCGAATGGATTACTAACCAACACGGTGCTTACCCCCGCTTGCATGAATGCGGCCCCGTCTTTCAAAGCAACAGGACCAACGACGATGGACCGACCGGAGAGCTAACGTCTCACCAAACTCTGCTTTCGGCCCCAGATCACACCAAAGCTCCTCGCCGAACACGTTACTGTTCGCGAATTGAGCGCGAAAGTCGAATGCCAAGATCGTCCGGCGACAGTACGCTTTGGCAGGTGCGAACCAAAAGCGGAATCCGTCTTCGCAGTTGCGAAATGGACGTTGCGTGGACTTGCGGCGGCCACGCGGCTGGCTTGGACGATACGAGAGCATCGAAAGTGTCGAGCGGCATAATGTGCTTCATGTCGGAAGACCCGTATGCTAGCATCAGCATCTGTGCATGCGAGAGTTTATATCGATAATTTCATTCTTGTCGAGCGGGAGTTTCATAGAGGGAACTGATAGGAGGATAGGGAATACCTTGCAGGCTGTCGTCGCTGATAAATGGAGGCGCAATTGACGTATTTGCAGGATATCCAATCCATCGGCGCTGGTGTCGATGCGCAGGAGCTTTTGCGGCATTTGATCAAGGAACGATTTCCTGGGAAAACTGTCGTCACCGCTTCTTTGCGGGCTCCCAGCATTGTCGTTTTGAAAATGATCTCGGATATCGATCGCGATACTCCGGTCATTTTCTGTCACCGGCCACCGGCATTCGAAGAAAGCGTCGAGTATCGCGCAAAGATCATCGATCTTCTCGGATTGCGCAACTACACACTCAATGAAGGGCACGAAACCAAAGTCCGGCCCGGTGACATCGACCATTGCGAAAACATGTGGGTGCACTATCGCGATATGCCGGGCAGTTCACATCAGCTTCTGCACCTGAACGACGCTCTCGCCCCATATTCGTGTTGGATCAGCGCGGTCTATCACTTCGGCTCGGAGCCGAGCACCGTACGGACTCGCGTCGATATCGAGGGGCGATTGACGAAGGTTCATCCGCTCTACGGTTGGACGAAGGACGATGTCGCGAAGTTCATGCAGGCAAACAAGCTTCCGTGGCACAAGCTGGCGGCGCGGTCGTTCGATTACGAGGGGCGCAACGACGGCGTCACGTATCCGCTCTACCAGTTCTGAACCGGGGGGTGCGGCAGGGCGTTGGGTTTCGTCCCAATGCGCGCGCACTCGCCGAAGCAGAGCTGGCGGGCGTGACTGAGTTGGGAAATTGCAATCGACTGGGGCCAATCTATGGGTCGAGTTGTTTTGCCGAAGACCTGCGAAGCGGAAATGTGGGGACGGGGCGATTATTCAGCCGTGCGCTGAATCCGAAGTCGTCACCCGATCAATCTGAGGGGCAACCATCTGTTTCAGGATGTGCCGAGATCCATGAAATGGCGACCCGCTGCGCACGTGCTCGCGACGGCGGCAGGCCGCACCTTTACCCGTTGCCGAACCGCATGACAATTGCGGCTTCGACTTCGTCGAGAAGCATCGTTCGCTGAATAGAGCCACTGGAGTGAGACGTTGGGAACCTTGATACAGCCGCATGGCGCATCGCAACTGACACCGTTGATTGTCGAGGACGCGGACAAGCGCGCGTCGCTTATCGAAGAAGCATCGTCATTGCCCGCGATCGTGGTGACGTCGGCTTCTGCGAGCAACGCGGTGATGCTGGCGGGCGGGTATTTCACGCCGCTGCAGGGCTTCATGACCAAGGCGGACGCGATGTCGGTCGGCCGATCGATGCGCACCACGGGCGGGTTGTTCTGGCCGACGCCGGTGCTCAACCTGGTTGCCGATGCTGGCGGGATCAAGAAGGGCGATCGTATCGCGTTGCGGGATCCGAACGTTGCTGGAAATCCGATCCTCGCGATCCAGACCGTCGACGACGTCGAGGTCTTCTCGCCGGAGGAGATCGAGCGGCTGACAGCCGACGTCTACGGTACGACGGATCGCAAGCACCCGGGAGTGGCTGAGTTCCTGGCGCAAGGTAGCGTTGCGATTTCCGGGCCGCTGCAGGTGCTGAACTACAGCTATTTCGAAACAGATTTTCCGGAGACGTTTCGAACGGCGATGGCGATCCGCGAAGAAATTTCGCGGCGTGGCTGGAGTCGGGTCGTCGCATTTCAGACACGCAATCCGATGCATCGCGCACACGAAGAACTGTGCCGCATGGCGATGGATCGCTTGAACGCGGATGGCCTCGTCATCCACATGCTGCTTGGCAAGCTGAAGCCTGGCGATATCCCGGCGCCGGTGCGGGACGCTGCAATCCGCAAGATGGTGGAACTCTATTTCCCGCCCGGATCGACCCTGATCACAGGTTACGGCTTCGACATGCTCTACGCGGGGCCGCGCGAGGCGCTGCTCCACGCCATCTTCCGCCAGAACATGGGGGCAACGCACCTCATAATCGGACGCGATCATGCGGGCGTCGGCGATTACTACGATCCATTCGAGGCTCAGGACATCTTCAAGACGATCCCCCCGGGATCGCTTGCAATCGAAATCTTCAATGCGGACCATACCGCGTACTCAAAGAAGCTGAACAAGGTCGTGATGATCAGCGAGGCGCCGGATCACACGAAGGAAGATTTCGTCATGTTGTCCGGTACGGCGGTGCGCGAAATGCTGGGCAACGGAATAGCGCCTCCGACGGAGTTCAGCCGGCCCGAAGTGGCGCAGATCCTGATCGATCACTATCGCGAAAGACCGTGAGTGGCGCAGGGCGGTGTCCGAAGGCACAAGTCGTTCAGAGGTTCTTGTATTTGGTGGCGGTGCCGCGCGCCTTGGCGACGGGATATTTCTCGTCGTTGATCGCGATCTTGCGAGCCGCTGCAACCTGGAGATCGATGCCGACGCGCTCCGCAATCAGCAGCAGGTAGAGCAATACGTCGGCGCATTCTTCCTCGATCCTTCGACGCACGTCCTCATTCTGGGAGTTGGCTTCGAATTTTTCCTCGCCCTGCCACTGCGCGAGTTCAAGAAGCTCGGAGGCTTCGAGGTTGAGAGACAGGATGAGATCCTTGAGCGAGTGGAATTGCCGCCAGTCCCGCGCGTCCCGGAATTCGAGAAGGCGCTGTGTTATGTCGGCGAGTGATGGTCGTTCTTCGGTCATGGCGAGATTTTATTCACAAGGGTTGAATGGATGACGTGCGTTTTCAGGTCGCGTGTTCCTGCCGCGATGCGGGGTGGGCATGGCGCAGTCGCCAAGAAAACTTCGAGTCGTTTGCCTGTCTCGCACTTTCGATATGCGCTTGCGACATCTAGCAGAAGCCGAGCTCAGCGGCCACTCGAAGTGGTTCGTGGCGGACAGTCCCGTCGAGGGTGAAATCCTGTGCCCTTATCGTGGCTGCACACCCGGCTTCAATAGGCGGGCTTGTCGAGCGTCCGGGCCTCGACCGTGATGCCCGTCGTGACACATTTGGATCGCAGATTGAGGGGAGCGCGATGCGTATCGTACAGATTTCCGACACCCACATTTCACGTAACAATCCGGCCCGTGTCGCCGATCTCGAAGTGTGCATCGATCGCATCAACGCCCTCGATCCCAAGCCCGACGTGGTCGTCCATACTGGCGATGTAGCCCATGACGGCCTCGCTGAGGAATATGCGACGGCGCGCGCTGTCCTCGACACTCTCACCGCCCCGTATTTCGTCATCCCGGGCAACCGTGACAACCGCCACGAACTCATCGACGCCTTTGCCGATGGCCGATATATCCAAAAGGACATGGCGTATGTGCAATACGCGGTCGAGGCGTTCGACACGCGGTTGATCTTCGCCGATACCGCGAGCGTGGACAGCAACAAGGGCCGCGTTTGCGAGCAACGGATGGCGGAAATCGCGGCCCTGTTGCGCGCCGACGCCTCACGCCCAATCGCGCTGTTCCTGCACCATCCGCCGTTCCCGGTTCCCGTTGCCCCCGATCCATTTCAATACGAATCCTGGTCGAATGCGGAGCAACTCGCTGCCGAATTCGCCCGGCACCCAAATGTGCGCGGGATTTTCTGCGGGCATGTCCACCGGACGTTCGAAACAGCCCTGGGGTCGGTGGATGCGAGCACGTTGACATGTGTCGCGAGGGATTTGCGCAAGGGGGTGACGAATGACGCCGAGCGCAATCGGCCGGTGTTCAAGGTGCACTGCATCGGCTGAAGGCGAAACTGAAACGTGCGCGGTTTCGCCCATGTGTCGGGCCCCCGCCATCGCCTCCGCCGCCGGTGCCGCAATGAGGCTGACGCGATATTCCAGCGGCATCGGGAATGCTCGTATCGGTCAGACTGTGAGAGGACTGAACGTCCTGCGATCTCCATCCAGCCAGTGAAGCTGTCCCTCCGCGATCGAGAACCATGCGCCATGAAGCGCCAGTTTCCCGTTGGCCGCTGCTTCAGCCACGAACGGAAAAGTCAGTAGGTTCTCGAGAGATCGCCGAACGGACATGAGTTCGAGCGCCCTTTGGCGCTCAGCAAGTGAGGTGGTGTCGCCGCGCGAAAGCAGTTCGTCGCGGACCTCGTCCAGCAGCCGCACCCACGGCGCGATGAAGCGGCCGATCGGACGTTGCTCCGCCGCGGCAAGAGAGGCTGCGATTCCGCCGCACTGGCCATGTCCCATCACCACGATGGTATCGACCTTGAGCCCCGTCACGGCGAATTCGACGGCCGCGGATGTGCCGTGATGAGCATCATCCTCTTCATGGGGCGGCACGATGGCGGCCACATTGCGGACGACGAAGAGCTCCCCCGGCTTTGCTGCGAATATTGTCGCCGGGTCGACACGGCTGTCCGCGCAGCCAATGATCATCGTACGCGGCGATTGGCCTTCGCCCAGCTCGCGGTAGCGTTCCGCCTCGATGGCGTAGCGCTGGCGCCTGAAGGCTTCATAGCCGGTCTTCAGATGTGATGGTGCACACATGCCTTGCCCCCTTTCACGCTGGTTGTTGTACCTGTTGAACGACGTGCCGGTTGGACGCGGTATGATTCAGCGCACGTCGTAGCACAAGGTAGCCGCATAGTCCCGAGAGCACGGAGCCGGTCAAGACACCGATGCGGACGCTTGCGCCGTCCTGTGCCCCGGCGAAGGCGAGACTGCCGATAAAGAGGCTCATGGTAAAGCCGACACCCGCCAGGAGCGCGACACCGAATATGTGCTGCCACGTGATGCCCTCCGGCAGTTTCGCAAGTCCTGCGCGCACGGCTAGCCACACGGCTCCCATGATGCCGATTGGCTTGCCCAGGAAAAGGCCGAGCGCGATGCCGATCGTAATGGGTCCGAACACGTCGGTTGCGGAAATATCCGCGAACGACACTCCGGCATTGGCGAAGGCGAATACGGGCATGATGAAGAAGAGGACCCAGGGCTTCAGGTTGTGTTCTGCAGCAAGGAGGACGGTTTCTCGGTCCGCAACCTGGCGCTTTGAATGCGGCACGAATAGCGCAGTGACAACGCCGGCGAGAGTCGCGTGCACGCCGGACTTCAGCAGAAAAGCCCAAACGACGATGCCGACCAGGACAAATGGCGCGATCCTGCGAACGCCCAGCCGGTTCATGGCCAACAGTGCGGCGGTCCCGGCGCCCGCGATTGCGAGAGATGTCGCTGAAATCGCGTCCGTGTAGAACACTGCGATGATGACGATGGCCGCGAGGTCGTCGATGATCGCAACCGCGAGCAGAAAGACCTTTAGCGCGACGGGAACACGCGAACCGAGCAGCGCGAGTATGCCCAACGCGAACGCGATGTCGGTGGCTGCGGGAATGGCCCAACCCCGCAGGGCGTCGGCGTCATCGTAATTGACGAGAAGATAGATCGCGGCCGGCATCGCCAGTCCGCCGAGCGCGGCAACGAGCGGCAGCGCGGCGCGACGGCGATCTGAGAGTTCGCCTTCGATGAACTCGCGCTTCAGTTCCAGGCCGACCAGCAGGAAGAAGACAGCCATCAAGCCGTCATTGATCCACAGCAGCAGTGGCTTGTCGATGCTGAACGCACCGATCACGAGTGAGACCTTGGTGTTGAGTAACCCCGTGTAGATCACGTACAGCGAGGTATTGGAGAACGCCAAAGCCAGGACAGCTGCCGCGATCAGCAGGATGCCGGCGGCGGCATCGCTTGATAGGGGAGCGCCGCGGGTCCCGCTCGTGGTCATGGCATCACACCTCGTTTGGCTATCATGAAAATGCCCGTCGGCACGGTTGCCGTCGGGCAATGGCGAGCGCCGCCGCGTGTCAATTGCGTGTGCGGACAGCAGGGGATGAACACTATGCGCTGTTGCATTCGTTGGGTGAGGTATGGCGATCGACGACACACAACTGCTCTTCCACGATCGCCGCGCCGTCGTTCAACTGGTGGACGGTGACAGTGTCCCCGAGCCGCTCACAGTCGCGGATGGCGTCGTGGTAGGACGCGGAAAGCAGACGCAGGCGATAGCTTGCGGCCAGGATCCATTCGGCCTCATCTCGCGGCTGGCGCTCGAGTGGATCGATCTGAGAGTTGTCAGCAATTGCATCGACCGTGCCGTGGACCGTGCCGCCGAGTGCGGCGATCCTCGAGGCCAGAAGATGGGCACGCTTGTCGAGATCGCGAGAGATGCCTGAGAACACGTTGCCGAGTATGGCCGTGCGCGGCCCGGTCAGGTTCCAGCGCGCGTGTCGCGAGAACTGTGCAACGTCCAATGTGTCTGCGAACACGCCGGAAAGAGCGTCGACGATTGCACGTGTGGGATGTGTCGAGCCTCGACGGCCAAGTGGCTCTCGTTTGTGCACATCGAGCGTTGCAACGTTCGTTTGATGCATGTTCATCGCTGTTCCTCCTGGCTGACAGTGCGTTCGGGGGATTGAAAGTGCGAGGCGCGTGGTCATGTCGTCCCCTCGCCACCGGTCAGTTGCTGAATGAGTTCGGCGACGGGGGTACCTTCGCCGAGGCGGCTTGCGATGTCGCCGAGCTGCTGGGCATCCATCGCGGCGGGGTCGATGCCAAGTTCGGACAGCTGCGCGAGGAGGTCCTCGAAGCCGATAGATTGCAGCATTGTCGGGTCGATCCCCAATTCGGAAACCTTCTGCATCACGCTGTCGGGTGCCAAGTTCTGGGTGTGTTCTGCAATGCCGCTGAAGAAGTCGGTCAGGCGCGAAATGTCGAACATCGGGTTTCCTTTCGAGGTGGATTTTACGAGACCAGCGAGCTGGTCGGCGGTTATCGGGTCGGCAGCGTCGCGGCGGTCACCGGCTTCGGCTTGGCAATCCAGGCTTGCGCGTGGCCGTGCACCGAGGCGTAGATCGGCGCTTCGTCGGCCATCACAGGCCTCTGCGGCCAGTCCGAACCGGACGGCGGGGCTGATTTCCGTTGGAGGGTCATCGTGTTCTTCCTTCGCTTCGTGTGGGGGCGGGGATGCCATGCTCAACAGGTTGTAACCCGCCGACCAAATCGCCAATTGGAAGCGGGCGAAGTTCTGATCGGGAATTCCGATCATGTCCCGGATGCAATGCGGGGAGACCTTCAAACCCGATGGTCGAAGCCCAATCTGTCCGCTGAGCTATTGAAGTGGATCCGACATGCCGAACCTGAGACAGCTGCAATATCTCGTGGCCTTGTCGGAGACGCTCCACTTCCGGCGAGCGGCGGAACGAACCAACACGACGCAGCCGACGCTCAGCGAACAACTCAAAGCGCTGGAGGAGAGGTTGGGGGTGCAACTTGTGGAGCGTTCGAGATCGCACGTCGCCATCACGCCGGTCGGCCGGCAGGTGGTCGAGATTGCCCGCCGTATGCTGGCCGATGCAGCCGAGATCCAGGCGTTGGCGAACAGCGGGGGGACGGAGCTGACCGGCGTCGTCCGCCTCGGTTTACCGCCGACGATCGGGCCTTATCTGCTGCCGTCGGTCATACCTGCGTTGCGCGAACAATTTCCCGACCTGAAGCTCTACGTGCGCGAGGAGCTTCCCGGCAACCTGCCGAGGGCCATCGAGGACGGCAGCTTCGATCTGATCATTTCGCTTCTGCCGATCAGTTCCGCCAGCCTCAGCGCGGAGCCACTGTTCCGTGAGCCGCTGGCGCTTGCGGTTTCAGCCGAACACCCCCTTGCCGCCGCGACCGAGGTTCGCCGCGCCGATCTGGCTGGCGAGCAAATACTGGCTCTCGGGCCGGGCCATCAGCTTCACGACGCGGTGGCGTCCATTTGTGAGGACTTCGGCGCCGATCTGCGTTCCGATTACGAGGGCACCAGCCTCGATACGTTACGGGAGATGGTCGCCATGGGCATGGGCGTTACGTTTCTGCCCGGCCTCTACGTCAGGGCCGTGGCCAGCAAGGACCCGAACATTCGCACGATTGGACTAGCCGATCGCTCCTTGCATCGCAGTGTCGCGCTGATCTGGCGCCGATCGAGTCCGATGCAGGCGAGCTACAAGATACTGGCGGACCTGTTGCGCACCGAGGTGAGGAAGCATTTCCCCGATTGCATCGTTCAATCTTCGCGGGGCAACGAACGCTGACGTATCGGGTCGCGGCACTCGGCGCAGCGCTGCCGGCATGTCGATATGCGAGACCGGCGGACACAAGTACAATCCCATAGGGCTCGTGCCCAATTTCTCGGACAAGCGTACGATGGCATGCACGGAGTGGCTGCACCGTGGCTGACCGGCGGGAAAGCGTCGAAAGGCTGTTCACGCATACACGATGCCCACGTTATCGAGCACGTTTCGTGCGTCGACTTTGACCAGTCTCGGCCAGCTTCGTCCGCAACCGCGGTACCGCGAAATCGACGAAGGCGCGCACTTTGGGTGAGACGATCCGACGCTGCGCATAGATGAGATGAACAGGTACTGACGGCGCGGCAAAGGTTTCGAGGACAGGCACGAGCTTCGACGCCTTGATTTGTTCTGTCACCATATACGAGAGCACCGCGGTGATCCCGTGCCCTGCCTCGGCAAGCGCGATATTGGCATGCGCATCGTTCGTTTCGACAATCGGCTGTACCGTCACGCGGCCCTCCCTCCCGTGATCGACATGGCGCCACGTCCCGCCCGTCAGAAGCGTCACATGACCGATCACCGAATGCGTCTTGAGATCCGGTGGTATCCGCGGCTTGCCGCGGGTCTGTAGATACTCTGGACTGGCCACCAGCATGCCGCGAACTTCACCGACTGTGGTTGCAACGAGCGAGGAGTCGGGAAGATGCGCGATGCGTACAGCGAGATCGAAGCCCTCGTCCACGAGGTCGACGATCCGGTCGTGCAGCATCATCGACACCCGGACTTTCGGGTGTGCTGCGACGAAGTCCGCGACGATCGATTGCAGGACGCTTCGCCCGAATGTCACCGATGAGGTGATCGCGAGCTTGCCACTTGCATCCCGCGCTTCGCCGCGCACGTCCTGCTCGGCCGTTTCTAGGTCGCTCAGAACCCGTCTGGCATCCTCGAGGAAGCGCACTCCCGGTTCGGTGAGGACCACTCGTCGCGTCGTGCGGTTGAAAAGGCGCACGCCGAGGCGTTCTTCCAGTGCGGCCACCGCGCGTGTGACGGCGGGCGGCGAACTCGGCAGCGCGCCAGCGGCCTTTGCGAAGCTCGCGGCCTCGGCGACGGCAACGAACACCCGCAACTCGTGAAACCGGTCCATAGATGATTCCGCCTAGTGAAATAATGAGTTCCATATTTATAGCATTCTTGCGAGGTCATGGGAGGGGTATTTCTTCGCTGTCGGCAACGGCGCGCCAGGAAATCAGCTTTGCTTCCGTCTTGGCGCTCAGTGACGCCCGAGCCGCCACGCATCCATTTGGGTCAGCTCAAAAAAGGAAACCGGTCATGCCGTTCCCCACCAAGCGCAATCGTTCACTCAATTTTGCCGCGGCCGCCTGCGTCATCGGGCTGTCGATCGTATCGGGCGGGGTCGCCTCAGCGGACACAGGGGCGCATCTACGCGATACGCGAAGCGTGCCGGCCTCTCAGGTTCGCTACAAGAGCGCCGTGATCGACGGTGTCGAAGTCGCCTATCGGGAGGCGGGCCGTGAGAGTGCGCCTGCAATCATACTCCTGCACGGCTTCCCGACGTCGTCACACATGTTCCGCAATTTGATCCCTGCGCTCGCGGACCGTTACCGTGTCATTGCGCCCGATTACCCGGGCTTCGGGCAGAGCGCGATGCCCAAGCGTGAGGTCTTCAACTACACGTTCGACACGTATGCACGGCTGATCGAGAGCTTGACCAATAGGCTTGGCGTCAGAAGTTATGCGCTCTACGTGATGGACTACGGTGCCCCGATCGGCTTCCGTCTGGCTGCCAGACATCCAGAGCGGGTTTCGGCGCTGATCGTCCAAAACGGCAACGCCTACGACGAGGGCATCCAGACATTCTGGGAGCCGATCCAGAAATACTGGGCAAGTGGCGCCAAGGAGGATCGCGAGGCCATCCGCTGGTTGACGTCGGCGAAGGCAACCAAGTGGCAATACACCAATGGGGTGCCCGACATTTCGCTCGTAAGCCCCGATACCTGGACACACGATCAATCGCTGCTCGACCGCCCAGGCAATCAGGAAATCCAGCTCGATCTTTTCTACGACTACCGGACCAATATTCCGCTCTATCCGGCGTGGCAGGCCTATTTCCGCAAGCACCAGCCGCCGACGCTGGTCCTGTGGGGCAAGAACGATGCGATTTTCGTGGCTGCTGGTGCAGCCCCCTACAAGCGCGACAATGCCAACGCCGAAGTCCACTTCTTCGACACCGGACATTTCGCGATCGAGACGCACGGGCCGCGTATCGCCGAACTGATCCGGGACTTTCTCGGTCGTAACGTGCAGGCGCAGAAGGCGGCGAAGTGAGGTTTGATGAGGATCGAGGCCGCAGTCGGTATGCGTGCGGGGTCGGCTGGCTACGGCCGGCCCCGGTGTTCATGGTTGTCGTAGACAGACGTCAGGAAAGGCAATCCCTATGGGGCACAAGTTTGCAGAACTTGCCTTCACGCCCAATGTGAAGGCGATCCAGGAACAGCAAGGAAGCCGGAGTTCCTATGCCCGCTTGGAGAGCGGCGAGACGCGCAATGGTCTGCTCGGTGCCGGCGAGGCGGAATTCATCGGCGCGCGCGACAGCTTCTACATGGCAACGGTTGGCGAGACGGGCTGGCCGTATATCCAGCATCGTGGCGGTCCTGAGGGCTTTGTGCGAGTGCTCGACGAGAAGACCCTTGGCTTCGCCGACTATCGCGGCAACCGGCAGTATGTCAGCGTCGGCAACCTCTCTGCCAACGATCGCGTCTCGATGTTCTTCATGGACTACCCAAATCGCACGCGGCTGAAGCTGCTCGGACGTGTGTCGCTCGTTGACTCGGCTGATGCTGCGCTATTGGAGCGTCTCGAAGTTCCTGGGTACCGTGCCATTGTCGAACGAGCCATTCTCGTCACTGTCGAAGCCTTCGACTGGAACTGCCCGCAGCACATCACGCCGCGATTTACCCTCGAGGTCATCGAGCGTGCGAATGCCGGGCTGCGCAATCGCATCGCCGATCTCGAGGCCGAACTGGCGCGGCTGCATGCGATCAGCTCGATTTGACGTGCTGTCGCCGCCGGCCTAGCCTTGCGGCAAGGTCCGCTGACCACGAGGCGCTCTTGCCATGACGTGACACGGGGCGCGCGGCGACTGTATTGCGCTGCGCCCCTTGCCGGATCGAGGACGAAACGGCTTCAAGGCGTGGCGATGCCGAAGACAGGACCGGACAGAAAATACACGGCGGCAAAACAGGCGCCGATGGCAATGAAATTGAGCCAGGTTCCGGCGTAAACCATGTCCCTGATATGCAGGTCCGGATGTGAGAAGACGATCGCATTTGGCGGCGTCGCGACCGGCATCATGAAGGCCATCGATGCGGCAAGGGTCACGGGCACCATCAAGAGGCGTGGATCGTAACCTAGCCCAACCGCGATCGCTCCGACGATTGGAAGGAATGTTGCAGCTGACGCGGTGTTGGATGTGATCTCTGTCAGAAAGACCATTGTCGCCGAAACGAGGAGCACGAACGGCCAGATGCCGAACGCGCCAAATCCAGTGATGCTGCCACCGATGGCTGTGGCGAGGCCCGTTGTTCCGAACGCGCTGGCGATTGCGAGACCGCCACCAAAGATCAAAAGGAGCCCCCATGGCAGCTCGCGAGTGTCGCTCCACTCGAGTAGAAATCTGGGACGACGAAGCGAATATGGGACGGAAAACGCCAAGATTCCAATCGTGATCGCGACGGACGTGTCGTTGATGACGAGGCCGGTGAGATTTGAAATCTCCTTGCCGAATATCCAGCCGCTGGCAGCCAGGACGAACAGTACGAGTACGAGTTTCTCATCCCTGCGCATCGGGCCGAGTTGATCGAATTCCAGCGTCAGTGTGCCGCCGCCCAGATCCGTTGATCCAGCGCTCGGATAGAGGACCTTCACCAGCAGGTACCACGTCACGGGAAGCAGGAACAACACGACGGGAATTGCAAACAACATCCACGTCAAGAAGCTGATTTCTATTCCATGCGAGGTCTTGAGGACCGATGCGAGGAGCGCGTTGGGGGGCGTCCCGATCAAGGTGCCCAACCCACCGATTGAAGCCGAGTAGGCAATGCCGAGAAGAAGGGCGATGCTGAAATTGCGAGATTGTGCGCAATTTTCCGCTTGTTCGTCGTGCAGTGCGATCACGGATGCTGCAACCGAAAGCATCATGATCGTCGTTGCGGTGTTGGAAATCCACATGGACAGCATGGCCGTTGCCAGCATGAATCCGGCAACGATCGATGTTGGTCGGGTGCCGACGAGGCTGATGACCTTGAGTGCTATGCGACGATGCAGATTGCTGCGTTGCATTGCCGCCGCCAGCATGAATCCGCCGAGAAACAGATAGATCAGTTCGTGGGCGTAGTTCGAGGTGGTTTGGCTGACGCTCGAAATGCCAAGTAGCGGGAACAGCGGTATCGGCAAGAGTGCTGTGACTGGTAGCGCGATCGCCTCGCTGAGCCACCAGATGACCATCCAGAGCACGATAGCCACAAGATGCCATGCCGGCTCCGACAATGCGGCCGGGGGTGGCAGGCATAGCAGCACCACGGCGATAAGTGGCCCGGCAACAAGAGCGAACAATCGGCTGAGCGGGATGGTGTCCGGTGCCTTGCCGTCCTTCGAAAGCGCATCTCCGGCTGTCTTATCAGACATCAGCTTGCCGTGCCTGATCTTTCGGGGCGCTCTGGCGTTTCCGTCGGAAGCTCGGCAATATCTGCGAATTGACAGGCGGCACCCCGGTATGTCGCCACGTCGCACGAGCAATCATCATCATCATCGATGGGGAGCAGCCAAGCCGCTGTGGTGGGTGACCGAAATCCGTTGCTCATCTCCACACCACTCGGTTGGCCGATGCACCTCGTGGCCCGTCGCGCCAAATTCGCATCATGTCCCCACCCGCGTCCGATTTTTTTTGGAGCGACATAGGGGGCACGTGCAACATCTTGGAGTTCGTGTTGCGATTGTCGCGCCATGGTAGACCAAACCTAGCCCACACCATCGGTCAAACAGAGCGCGACGCCACCCCCGCCGGTCCTCGGCTACTTGCCGCTCCGCTCACTCTCACACACATATATTACCGCGAATAGTCGAGTTATCGCAGCAACTCATTCGAGAAACGCAGAGGTGGCACCGGAACAGATGTTCCAAGCGACCTCACGGCAGCAGGCGAGTTGACCGGCACTTTGGGCCCGGTTAGGGCTGTTAGCCGCGGCCCGCATCCACGGCTCCGAGCGAAACGCGTGTCACACCTGCAAGACCCATGAACATAAAAGCGCTGAAAGCCTTCGATCTGATCGTTACGCGCGGCTCGCTTGCTGCAGCGGCGAAGGCGTTGAAACTCAGCCAGCCTTCAGTGAGCCGCCTCATCGCGCTTTTGGAGAGCGATACCAAACTGCCGCTGTTCCACCGCACCAGGCGCAGCCTCACGCTGACCAGCGAGGGACAGGCGTTCCACCGTGAGATCAAGCATATCGTTGCGGGGCTCGATGAGATACCACGCATCGCCAGCGACCTGCGCGACCATGGCCAGCAATTCAAGCTGATCGTCACGCACAAGATTGCGCAAGGCCTTATATCGCCCGCTCTGGCTCGCCTGCGCCGGATGAATCCGAAGCTCCGCTGTGTGGTCGATGTCGAATCGCGATCACGCTTCGAAAGCCTGGTCGGTGTTAAGCAGTTCGATCTCGCAATCGGTACGCTTCCGGTTGCCGTGCCGGATCGCTCGATCGGAATCCGGCCGCTCGTCCGCTCCCAAGTCGGTGTGTTGCTGCCCGAGGAACACGAACTGGCAAGATCTCCGACTGTGTCCGTGGCGGAACTCAAGGGCCAACCCATGATTGGGCTCTGGCCTGACCAGCAATGGCGCCAGCAGGTTGACGAATTCTTGATCGCCGGCGGTGTGGCTGGAGACTTCGTTGTCCAGACCAGACATGTTCTCATGGGTTGCCAACTGGTGCGGGACGGTGCGGGCATCACTCTGGTCGATGCGGTTTCTGCCCGCGGGATTGATAGTCGAGGACTTTTGCTTCGCCCGCTCATGCCGGCGCGCCACCTCACCTTCGGCGCCATCCACCCGAAAGAAAGCGCGCTGTCGGAAAATGCTTACATGTTCCTCGACTGCATCCGTGTGGGCGTCGAAGACATGATGCGAAGTAACGCGAGCGATGCCCCCTCGATCGAACTGATTTGTACGGACGAAGAGTGCGAAGGCGAGGTGTCATGACGCGATCATCGGTTGGTGCTGGTCCCTCCGAGTCGCGTGCTGACTGTCGCTGCGTCGCCAGGATGAGCAACGGCAGCTGGTGAACTAAACATCGTCGGCCGCCCGCACCCGTTGCTCAAGCAACACACTCACAGTTGCATAGTGATCAGCCCGGTGCTGTCAGCGCATCAGCGCAATGAACTGAAATTGCAGTGCTTCTTTTCCACCCCTTCAGTTTTCAAAGCCTCGAATTCAAAGATTCGCGTAGTTTCGAATGACATACGGAACACACTCGCATCCGTCGGCCGATGTCCTTTTTGCGCGCCGCATCAAAAGACAAAAAACGTTCGGGGGAGGAATACCGGTGTCGGTTCCGAGGGGTAATAGATCAATGTGCCACCCAACATCCGACCCTTTGCGTCGGGGGCACGCTGCCTCGATTGCTCCGGGCATCGTTGGGCTCCTGAGCCTGATGCTCGCATGGTCTCCCGCACCTGCTCTTGCGGCAGGAGAGGACGGCCCTGACGGTCAAGTCTTGGCCGAAGAGGGCGACGCAACGGCCAATGGCATAAAAGTCGCGGCCGGACGGAATGCCTGGGGTGGCTTGACAATCGAAGGCATCGCGCTCGCCCGCGAGGGCCTCGAGAATTTTCCCTTTACGACGGCAGGCTCCGCCGTAAATCCCTTCATCCCTTTCACGTCGTCTGCACTGGACGGTGACAGGTTGTCGTTCGGCGCCAACATCACGCTGGCCGCGAAAATTCTCGACCAGCCGATGTCGTTCTCTGCGTTCTTCCTGAAGCCGATCACGTTGGAAGCGACAGCGACCAATCTTGGTTCCGAAGCGGGTAATATCGCCGATACGGACACGATCTACAGTGGCAACGCTACGATCTTCTCGACGAACTCCGACAACATCTTCGCACTTAACGTGCATCACCAGACCGAGCTCTACGGTGCCGAGGCCAATTTCCTACAACCGTTCGGCATCCAGGGTGTGTCCCTCGGCGTGCGCGGCATCTACTTCGGCGAGACACTGTCCTCGACCGCAATGCAAGATGCTGATGATTTCCCGGGGCTCGGCAACGACGACGATCGCGATCATACAACCGCCAGGACGGACAACTACCTGCTTGGTGTCCGGTTGGGGCTCGATCACATGTTCGCGGTCGGCGACCGCATTCGTCTGGGCGGCAGCCTGAAGGCGGGGCTATATAACAACTTTGTCACCCGGGACCGCTCCTTCATCTCGGAGAATAGAACCGACCTCCGGAACCATAAGACGTTTGATCGCGACAACGTGTTTTCGCAGTCCCTCGAATTCAAGCCGAGGATTGAATTCAAGGTGACCGACGGCGTCTATCTTACCGCTACGGGGCAAGCCGTCTGGCTCAACAATGTGAGCACCGCGCTTCCCCATTACGCGACGATCGGCGATCTCGACGAGCACAACGTCCGCGCCAACAGCAGCGTCTGGTTTTACGGCGGTTCGCTGGGGTTGACGTTCCAGCTCGATGGATCGTCGCCGATCAGCACGAGCCCCGCTCCACTCCTGGTCGACACGTCTCCGCCAACGACAGAGAGCGTTGAAGAACGCATCTCCGAATTGGAAGACTTGGGTGCGCGTTCAGGCAACCGCAGCGTTTCTCTCACGGTCTTCGGCCAGATCAACCAAATGCTCATGGTCTGGGATGACGGTGCCAAGACGGATGCCTACGTTGCTGAAAATCCAGCGTCACGCAGCCGCTTTGGCTTCATTGGTTCGGCGAAGATCGCGCGGGGCTGGAGTGCCGGCTATTTTGCCTCTATCGGTCTCGACCATGCGGCGGCAAACGATCTGGACCAGCTCACCGACGATGGCGAGGATCAGATAGAACTCAGACAATCCAACTGGTGGGTGCGGAGCAACCGCTACGGCACTGTTACGGTTGGTCTCGCTTCAACGGCTACGGACGACATCATACTCAAGGACGTCGGCGGCATTATGCCCGGCGCGGCAAACATCGCGACGATGGGTGGCAGCTTCATCGTCCGCCGGTCCGATTCGTTCGAGCAAGGGAATGGCGCGCTGATCGCGCGAACGACGCTCAATGATTTTTCCGCCGGTGCAAGCGTCGATACGCTCCGCCGGAACGTCGTTCGCTACGATGCTCCGCGACTGCGGACACAATTCGGCAACTTCGATGGCTCGGTAGCCTTGGGAGAGGATGATTTTTTCGATGCCTCTGTCGAATACAGCGTCAATCACAACGACTGGATGGTCCGTTTCGGCGCGGGCTATCTGCACGACACCGACGAGAATGGTCGTGCCAACAGCCAACGCGACCGAGAAGAATACAAGGGCTCGCTGAGCGTACTGCACGTTCCAACAGGCCTGTTCGGCACGGCAGCCTATGTCCGGCGCGAATTCAACGGCATGGATCCGTCCGACCAGGCGATCTTCGGCGAGAACACCACGGGCTTGGTCACGCCCGCAGGTTCGAATCGCCCGCCGATCGATTACCTCTATACGGCCTTCGGACTTCGACGCTCATATTGGTCGCTGGGTGATACGTCGCTTTATGGCGAGTATGCCCAGGTTGACGATGCGATCACCGGATTGCGCGAGGCAGACGCGCGCGAGGTGACGGACAGCCGGTTGTCGATGTTTGGAGCGGCAATTTCGCAGGATATCGATGCGGCGGGCATGGATCTCTATGCGGGCGTCCGTTTCTATTCCTTTCACGCTCAGGGCGTGGACGTCCGTCCAAACGGCAACGTGACGCGAGTGGGGCCCATCCCGCTCACCGATCTGATGCTCGGATACGCCGGCGCCCGCATCAAATTCTAGTCCAGTTCACCGACAGGTTCCGACAATGGACAGCAAGTCAAATTTCCCGACAGCATGGTGCAGCACGATCGTGCGATGCGTCATCTCGCTGGCATTCATCGCCGTCGCATCCGTTGGCGCGAACGCGACGGAAAGGCAATTCAGCCCGCAGGCAGGCGAGACCATGCCGGTCGGCCATGGTTCCTTCGATGTCGATGGCATCGCCCGCGGTCCGGTAACCGTCTATTCCTATCGCCCGGTGTCTGCCGGACCAGAGAGCCCGATCTGGATCGTCATGCCCGGGGCGAGGAGAGACGAGGCTCGACATCTTGCATTCGATTATTACGACACATGGCAACCGCTGGCGGAAAAGTATGGCGCAATCCTGCTCGTTCCGGAATTCACGTCGAAGAAGTGGCCCGGCTCATGGGCTTACAACATCGGCAATGTCCGCAGCCGGCGGCTGGAGCCTAAACCATGGCGGCAGACGAGCTTCTACGTCGTCGAGCGCGCATTCCGGCTTGCCGCCCGCAGTGTCGACAGCCGCCGCCGCAAGTTCAGCATGTTCGGGCATGGCGCAGGCTCGCAGTTCATCCAGAGGTACGTGCTGCACGCGGGATGCGGCATGATCGATCGCGCGGTCTCGGCCAATCCTGGCTGGTATCTGGTGCCGGACAACGAATTCCAATTTCCATTTGGTCTGCGTGGTGCTCCCATTCCAAAGCCGACGATCCGGCGCGCCTTTGCATGCGACTTTACCCTGCTGCTCGGCACGGCAGACGTGAATACCGCGGGGCTTCGTGTCGAACCGGGTGCCGCGGAGCAGGGGGCTACTCGGTATGAACGTGGCCTTTTCTATTTTGACCGGGCGGGCCAGATCGCGAGACGTATGAACGCTCCTTTCCGCTGGCACATGGACGAAGTCCCCGGAGTTGGTCATGAGGCTGATAGAATGGCGCCTGCCGGTGCGGCGATCCTCGCCGGCGCATGGCCGCAGCATCGGTTGACGCGCGCCGGCGAGTGATGGTGGAAGGGGCTGGAATGTCAACATCGGCACCGCCGGCGTTGTGGCGTGACGGCTTGACGCGCAAATCAGCCGTCAGCGTTCTTGCGTTCATTGCCGCATGTTTCATGTTGCTGCCAACTGTGGCTCTGGCGCGCGACTCCGCCGGCGCCATACCCTCTTCCGTCGCCGATTTCTTTTCACCTGAACAAACAAACCAGATTGTTCTTTCTATCGAAGCTGCGTTGGCGCGAGCGCAGGCCGCAAACGGGACGATCCCGCAAGCCGCTGCCGATGAAATTACTCGCAAGGCGGAACTCCGCTACGCACCCCTCGACGAGGTTGCCGCAGAGCGAAAACGCGTCGGCCATCGCATGGTGGCGCTCCTCAATGTATGGCGCCGGTCGATCGACGAGGACGCTCGTCAATATGTCCACTACGGCACCACGACGGTTGATATCTATGATACCGCGACAACACTGCAGCTGCGGCAGTCGGCACTCATTTTCATCGGCCGTATGCGAGAGATAGAATCCGTTCTGATCAAGCTGACGCAGGATAATGTCGATGCGGTCATGGCCGGCCGGACGCTCGGCCAGCACGCGCTACCGATTACGTTCGGCAAGAAGGTCAGTGGCTGGGTCGCGGAGAACCGGCGCAATATCGAGCGGCTGAAGCGATCCCTCGATGAACTTGATCGCTCTGCGATTCTGAAAGGTGCCGTCGGCACGTATGCCGGGCTTGGCGAGAAGGCGATCGATACGGAGAAGTCATTTGCGCGGGAACTCGGCCTGAAGCCGCCCTACCCAGATGACTGGCACGGTAGCAGGGATGTGTTTGCCAACTACGCATTGACGCTCGCGCTCATCAGCCGGTCTTTTGCCAGTATCGGGCAAGAGCTGTTCTTGCTGCAGATGACCGATATCGCCGAGACGCTAGAGCCGCTCGATGCTCAGGCCGCCAGCAGTTCGTCGATGGCGCAGAAGGTCAACCCGCGCAAATCCGAAGTGCTCATTCAGGCCGGTCGGATGATACCGAGGTTGGCCGAGGTGGTCCTGGACGACGTCGTGAACTTTTTCGAGCGCGACAACACGTCGGGCCCCGAGAAGGTTCTCAAGGAAATTTCCGTAAGGTCGGATAGCAATCTCAAGACGGCGAAAGCACTGCTCGCGGAACTGCGCGTCAACAAGAGTGCGATGCGCGCGAACCTCGACCGGACAAATGGCATGATCGTGGCGCAACGCGTTGCCTTCACGCTGGGCAAAACCCTTGGCAAGGACCAAGCGGATGTTCTGGTACATGCCATCATTCACGGCGCGCTCGAAGAGAAGATCGGCTTCAAGGCGGCGCTGATGCGCGATCCGACGGCTTCCCGTCTGCTCTCTCCGTTGCAGATTGACGAACTCCTCGAGCCGGACGGTTACCTCGGACAGCAACATGAATTGGTCAATGCCGTCATCGAGCAAACCCTGGAGCTGAGAAAGTCCGATCCAGTCGCCGAGGGCCAGCCATCAGCAGGCGTCGGTCGATAATCTCCGCGACCACACCGAACACCGGTCACCGGGGCACCAACCGCATTTTTGCTATCCCGGCAGCTTTGTCGGAGCCTGAACGGACCTATGGGCACCTTGCCGAAGAGCGCCTCAACCCGATGCAATCATTTCGGAATTCATGGTGGGCGGTACAGGGATTGAACCTGTGACCCCACGCGTGTGAAGCGTGTGCTCTACCGCTGAGCTAACCGCCCGGCCATTCAGGAGAGGTTCTAGAGGCCCATTCGCGGCGTGCCGCGTAAACCCTCGACCCATCTCCATCACCGCTCGCTTGCCGGAAACCGGCGCCGGCCGCCGACGGCCAGTCGCGCACCGAGTATCCGCGCGAGCGCTGGCAGCCGTTATCCAGAGAGCGTGCGCCGCTGTCAAGCGGACAAAGCCGGCGAGACTTGCATCACGCTAGTTTATCCCGGATCTCGCCCATCGCAGCAGAGCGATACCGCTTCAGCCAAAAGGCGCCGCGCCGGCTGGCCGGCCTCTCGTTGCTATCAGTCAAGCAGCGGGTCGATCGTCGTTCGAGGCGGCCGGGAACTTCGATTGCGCAAAGCCGTTTGCAAGATGAGGAACTCACGAAAGCAATAAGCGGCTGCCTCGCGCACGCCGACGCTGCAGGAGGCCCGAATGATAGGGAACGCGACAATTCGAAAGGCCACGCTTGGGAGGTGGATGCAACTTGGGGCCGTGACGGCACGGTTGCCGGATTCATCGAGGCAAGACGTCCCTCAGGTAACCACGTTGTCCGTTGTCACGCTGGCGTTCGCAATGCTCGCGTCGCCGCTTCCAGCGTCAGGCGAGGAGGACGGCAAGCTGATGTTCAACAATGCGTGCCGGACGTGTCACTCGACGGATGCTGGCGACAATAGGCTTGGTCCCAATCTCCATGCGATTGTCGGCCGGAAAGCGGCGGCAGCCGAAGGCTATGCGTATTCGAGCGCACTTTCGCGATCCGATTTCACATGGACCGCCGAAAAACTCGATGCCTTTATCGCCAATCCAAACGCCGTCGTGCCCGGCAATAACATGAAGCCCTACGCCGGAATCCAGGACGCGGAACAGCGCCGCAAGATTATCGACCATCTCCGAGCGTCGGACGGGAATTGACGTATCGCGATCTGACGTCGGGTGCGGCAGAGGCTCGACACAGGTTCGTCAGTAGCACGTCCAACGTCGCTCACGGGCTCGCTGTCGCAATCTGATCGCAGCGCGAACGCTTTATCGAGCGCCACCGCCGTCATCTTCGGCAAATGACAAGCTGAGCGCGATCTTGCGAAATTCTGGAATGAGTTCGGACGCCCTGTCGGCAGGCGCGATACCGACGACACGCGTGTAGCCGCCGGACTTGCCGATTAGGAGCAATTGATAGATCTCGACGGCTGCGCGCGAGGAGCTATCGGTTGCGCGCGCCGTCAATTCCACGCCCGTTCGGCCCGCCACCGTTTCGCGTTCGGTCAATCCGAAAACAGGATCTTCAAATCCCGCCAATTGTCCGATCATGGTTCGAGCGGTTTCGTCGGCGTTCGTGATCTGGCGCGCATCGATCGATGGAGCGACGATCAGCAACGGCCTCACAGCCTCGGATGGTTTGGACTGAGTTTTGCCGTCGAGCGTATAGAGCGTGCTCGTTCCCGCGATGCGCCCGGCCTCTCTGAAAGGGCCGAGGTAGCCGAGCGTATAGATCGGCTTGTCGGCGGTGACGGTGACCGTTCGGGCCGAGGCCAGGATGCTCTCGATTTCGTTGCGCGTCACGCGCCCGCCTTCCAAAGCAGCCATCGGCACATTGGCCGAGAGGAGAACCGTTTGATCGGACGTCTGGAAGAGCAGGAAGTACTTGGCGTAGGCGCCGTTCGGGGTCGACTGACGGGCACGCATGTAGCGATGGGGCGCGGCGATGGATATCTCGCCAGCCTCCGCGGCTTCTATCCCGCGCTTGGCCAATGCCTCGGCGGTGAAGGCCGCGGCCATCTCCGGATAGGCCTCGACGGGGGCTTCGAAGATAACGAATGAAACGCCTGTGCTTTGGTTCTCGAATCCCGAGTAGAGTTTGGCGGCGACATATCCTTGAGGTACATCGAGAACGACGCGGCTGTTCGCCGCCTGCGCGGCTGTCGTGGCTTTGCGATCGATTGCCGATTGGGCTCTCGCCTCGTGTCGTGTCTCGAGCCATGGCGCTGGCGCTGTAAAGAGTGCGATGGCGGCGAGCAGCAACAGAAGCGTGCGGCGCGGACGTATGCCGACCGGCCGCGGTCTGACGCGTGTCGAATCAAATGGACCTTCGCCCCAGTTGGACATCATGCATGAACCTGCTTCTCGGAGGAAAACCCGCTGTCGCGGTTCGGCTCACCGCGGCCGCCGCACGACTACATGTGAGGCCAATGGATCGAGCCGCCGAACGGCGGCAGGAAAGCCGTGGCGTGCGGCTGAATTGCGGCGCCTTCGTTCGTGCGACGGAGCCGAGGCCGCGGACGCCAACACAAACGCCAACACCGATCCCTCGATGTTCAAGCCCGCTTCCGTCGTAGGGCCGGCTAGCTATCGTTGTCGGGACGCGGCACCCGCGCCAGACAGCCGACGAGGCGATCCATGCGCAGACGGTCAAGCGCGAGCCACGTGGCAGCGACGCGACTTTCGGCGTCGGCGATGCCACGACTGAGATCGAACACGGCCGAAAGAAACGGCTCGAGAGCTGGCGCGAGTTCATTGGTGCGGAGATCGTCCGGCGTCCAGCCGAGAAACCACGCGCTTTTTACGAACGCATCCAACGCCTGGGCGTCCGTTGCAAGCTGCCAGGTCCGCTCGAGCCGAACGATATCCTCCTTGATCAGATAGGCCCTGAAATAGCTTTCCTCGCGCTCGGCCTGCGCCCGCAGATCTTCGATCAACCGCATGACAATCCGCTTCCGATTCGCCGTCTCGACGCCCATTGGCACTGGTAGCATCAAACCATGAAACGACTTCGCCCGCGCGTGGCATCGAAGCGCACGCGCGGGCGATTGAGTTCGTCGTGGGACCAGCAGCATCGTCGCTGTCTGCGGGTCTGGCCAAATCGAGCGCCGTCGTTACTTCAACGGAGCGTCCGGCTCGCCGAACTTGTACTTGATGCCAGCCGTAACTTCGTACTGGTACATCTCGATCTCGACCCGGTTGTTGCCGGGAGGCCCGAAGAGATCGTCACCGCGAACGGTATTGTTCGGTGCGAACATGCCGGCCATCTCGAGATGGTAGCCGCCGCCGAGGTCATACTGGAAGCCGGCCGTGATGTGATGCTGGACGACGCCCGGTGCCAGGATGTTGAGATGTGCGTCACGCGAGCTGACGGGGTTCTCGTTCCAGGCATAACCCGCGCGCAACGTCAGCTTGTCGCTATGGCGGTATTCCGCGGCGAGCTTGACGACGTTGATATCGCTCCAGCCAAAACCTGGTCCGTTCGTGCCGCCAAAGCATTGCGTCGGATCGATACCGCCAAAGCCAAGACCCGGGCAGTTGAAGGCATTTGTCGAGGGATTCGAAATGGCATCGACACCCGAGTACCAAATGTAGCGCCAGTCGGCCATCAGGGTCAGCTGCGGCGTGACATCGACGGCGATACCAGCCTGAATTGAAGCTGGGATGTCGAATTCGCCACCGTTGGCGAACAGGCCGCGGTACTGCTCGAATTTCTGCATCCAGATGGGCGTGGTACCCGAGACGCCGATTCGCACGTTGCGCATCGGAGCGATTTCGATGCCGGCGCGGACGCCACCACCGAACGACCAGTCGTTCTGTCCGCCGGGGACGAGACTGGTAGGATCAGTCGTTACGCCCGGAAATGCGGCAAATAGTCCGAGACCCTTGGCCTCGAAGACCTGCGCGGCAAGGATGGGCGCGACGCCGATCGAAATGCCCGGTGCAACCTGCTTTGCGAACGCGACTGACATGAACATCTGCAGCAGGTTGACGCCAGCCGTTCCGCCGCAGAATGGACCCGGACCCGCAAATCCGCAGATCGAGTTGCCGCTGAAGGCCGTGTTCATACCACCGTTGCCGACAAGCGAGATGCCAACGACGTCGAACAAGGAGTTCTTGTAGGCATCCGAACTCCAGGCGACGTTCGGGATGAAGAAGAACTCGCGACCACTCTCGAATTCACCAGTCGGTGTCAGGCCGGGGCCGGGATCACCAGAATAGCCGCGCACCGGTGCGAATGCGGAGACCGAAAAATCGATTTCGGTGCCGTACACGTGCGTCAGGCCTGCCGGGTTGAGCGCGCCGGCCGTTGCGTCACGGCTGTCCGCGACGCCAGCTCCAGCAAGTGCCTTCTGGCGTGCACCGAAGCCGTTCGAGAAGTAACCCTCCGTGGCCGATGCCGTGCCGAAGGTCAATGTGGAAACGGTGGCTGCAAGCAGCGCAGCCGAACCGTAGCGTCGTATGGCATTCATCTTGAAATCCCCCTGCGCTGCGCCTGCAACGCCCCGAACCGTTTCCCTGGAAGTTCGAAAGAGCTATCGGCGAGCTCTCGTAATTGGCAGAGTGCCGCTTTTTTTGCGGTTCTTGAAAACTGATCTACGTCTGCGACATTCGCGCATGCTCATATTAGCGGCAAGCGATACGCAAATGACAAGAGCCGCACCATAAGTTTGGCGCGGCTCCTGGTCGTTATGTCAGAGTGTGATGTTAAGCAGCCACACACGATGCTGCGTTGCAGCACCAGGTATTTCGGCGTTGGTCAGCCTGTGTGCTTGATCACGAAGCGGTAGACACCATCGGATTCCCCATGCTCGAGCATGGTGTTGCCCGTGGTCCGGCAGAACGCCTGAAAGTCGGCAACAGACCCTGGATCGGTCGACAGAACTTCGAGTGTGCCATCCTTCGGCACCTCGACGATCGCCTTCTTCGCCTTGAGGATGGGCAGCGGGCAGTTGAGACCCTTCGCGTCCAGTACTTTGTCAGCCATTTCGATTGTCCTTCTTGGTGGTCTATGTCCTGAATTCGCACTCGGAGCCTCCGGTGTTTCACCGGAGACCCGACCTTTTCCTTGCCAGCTGTCACATCACATCACGGCCTTTGGCACGAACCAAGCCGGGACGATTTCAAGCGGTCAGATATAGAGATTGATGTCCGACGACAGCGCTTTCTCCATATAGGTGGCCGCGCCGCCGAGCTTGATGCCGTCGATCATATCCTCTTTCTTCATTTCGAAGAGGTCGAGCGTCATCTGGCAGGCGATGATCTCGACGTCGGAATCGACGGCCGCCTCACGCAACTGGGGGATCGACGCGACACCCTTCTTGGCGATCAGGTTCTTCATCATCGTTGTCGCCATGGCATTCACGCCCGGCAGCATCGCCACCATGTTCGGCATCTTCATGTGCATGCCGGCGATCGGCATTGCCATGTCGGGCTTGCCGAGCGGCGAGATCTGCAGGTCGAGATCCTTCTTGAGCAGCGCCAATCCGTAGAATGTGAAGAACATCGTGACGTTCACGCCCATCGCCGCGGCGGTCGTCGCGAGAATGAAGGGGGGATAGGCCCAGTCGAGCGTCCCCTTGGTGACGATGATCGACATGTGCTTCTGGTTCGATTCGGTCGCGGACATGGGTTCGTCCTCCCTGGGTCTTGTTCTGGATGGCGTCGGCCCGACGGCGTCGGGCATGCCGTTGCCGGATGCAGATTGCCGGATTAGTATTCAGACATTCGAAGATTATGACATCGGCGTCAACTACGGCGAATGGCCGCCCGGTCACACTCCTGCGGGAAAGTGTCGATTATCACGTCGGCATGCAAGGGGAGAGTGCAATGCGGATCGAAGCAGCTCGAGGCTGCGCAGCGGAGAAATTGGCCGAACTTCCAGGGTCGGGCGCAATGTTGCGGTGCAGCAGTGGGGCGCGTCACAACGGGCAGCCAGGTTGGTGCCGCTGCCATCCCGAGCCGCACAGGCAGGTAGACGTCCGGGGTAGGATGGGGGGAGACCTGGGCCGTCGGTTGGGCAAGCGGGCGCGCGTCAGGACATGATCAGACCAACATCGGCGCGCGGCGCCTGCTTCATCACGCACCCGGTCTTCTCGCGCCCGGGATTTGGCCGTCATCATCCGCTGTCGATCAACCGGCAGGCGGCGTTGCTGTCGCTGGTCGAGGTGCTGGGTCTGCTGCCGGAAGCTCTCAAGCGGATCGCCGAGCCAGCGGATCGCGCGACGCTCGAGCAATTCCACGCACCCGATTACCTCGATGCGCTGGAGCGCGTGTCGGCAGACGGCGTCGCGACCGCCGACGATCGCCAGCAATATAATCTCGGCACGATGGAGTGTCCGATCTTTCCCGATCTGTGGACTCGGGCGACAGCGAGCGTCGGCGGCGCCATCCTGGCGGCCGATCTCGCGATCGACGGCACGATTGCATTCCATCCAGGCGGTGGCACGCATCACGGCAGGCCGGACCGCGCCTCCGGCTTCTGCTATCTCAACGATCCCGTATTCGCCGTCAAACGCTTGCTCGACCGTGGACTTGACCGTGTCGCCTACGTCGATCTCGACGCCCACCACGGTGATGGAGTCGAAGCGGCTTTCGCTGAGGAACCGCGCGTGCACCTCGTCTCGATCCACGAAGCCGGCCGCTGGCCCGGCACCGGTTCCGTGACGGATCGTCTTGGCGGCCGCGCGCTGAACATTCCCGTGCCGCGCGGCTTTTCAGATAGCGAACTCGACGCCGTCTGGACGGCAGCCGTCGCTCCCTTTCTTGAGTCCGCGGCGCCCGAAGGGATCGTCGTCACGCTCGGTGCCGATGCGCTGGAAGGCGATCCGCTGGCCGGCATGGCACTGTCCAATGCGGCGCTCTGGCAGGCCACGGAGGCGGCCGTCGAATGTGCGCCGCATGCCGTCGTGCTCGGCGGCGGCGGCTACAACCCATGGACCACTGCGCGCCTTTGGGCGGGGATGTGGGCGATCCTCTCCGGGCAAACAGTGCCCGATACGCTGCCGCCGGCCGCCATCGATCTGCTGCAAGGACTGGACTGTGATCTCGTCGACGACGACGATCGTGCCGCTATCTGGTTCGAGCGGTTGGCGGATACGGTGACCGAAACGCCGGTGCGCGCGGAAATCCATGACATTATCGCAACGCTTGGGATCGAGACGCCGTAGAACCGTCGCCGGTGCCAGCCAACACGCCGACGTGCGCTTGCCTTCGGTGCGCGGGCAATGCAACGCTCCGGCGGCCGGTAACCGATTCCGGTTATCGAGAGGTGCCGGGCGCGCCCAATATCCGTTGCGGCGTGGCGAGGGGCCCTGTCGCGGACGTGCTTGCCCGGACTTCTGTCAGCGCGACGGGAACGTGCCGCAGAAGCATTGAACCAAGGGGGGAATACCGCCATGAGCGAGGAGCCACGACGCTCATTCCGGTTTTCGTTCGGTCTCGAGCGACTGGGTTTGATTGCCCTCAAGGCGCCGTATGTATCGGCGGTCCTGATCCTGCTGGTGACGGCGCTTGCGGTGATGGGCGTGATGCGTCTCAAGGTGGACGACTCGCTCTCGGAGCTGTTTCGCACCGACACCGCGGAGTTCCGCCAGTACGAAGAGATCGACCGTCGCTTTCCCTCGAGCGAGTTCGACGTGCTCGTCGTGGTCGAGGGCCAGAAACTGCTGTCGCGGGAGAGCCTTCGCACGTTTGGCAACTTGACGATCGAGCTGCAGCTTGCGGACGGCGTGAACGGCCTCATCTCGATGCTCTCCGCGCGTGACAAGCCCGACGCCAATGGCTATGCGGCGCCGCTTGTGCCCGACGATCTGCCCGAGGGGGCGGCCTTCGACGACATCGTCAAACGGCTGCGGGCCAACGATGTGGTCTCCGGTAAATTCCTGTCCGACGATGGCCAGTTGGCGCTGATCGTGATTTCGCTCGACCGCAAGAGCGTCGCGACGGAAGGTCCGCGCAAGATCATTGGCGGCCTGCAGGAGATCGTCGATCGAGAATTGAAGGCGTCTGGACTGACGGCGAAGCTGACCGGCGCGCCTGTCATGCAGCTCGAGATCCGCAACGCCGTCGAGCGCGACCGCATCCTCTACAACGGCCTCGGCTTCGTGGTCGGCATCGTCGTCGCCTATCTGTTTTTCCGGCGCATATCCTTGACCCTGATTGCCGTTGCCGGCCCGGCCATCGCGATCCTGTGGACGCTCGGTGCCTTGGGTGCGCTCGACTTCCGCCTCAATCTGTTCGTCAACGTCATCACGCCGCTGATCTTGGTCGCCGGCTTCTCCGACAGCATGCATCTTGTGTTCTCGGTGCGCCGTTCCATTCTGGCTGGCGTCGATCGGCTGGAGGCGGCGCGGGCCGCCGTGATCGATGTCGCGCCGGCCTGCCTGTTGACGGCGATGAATGCCGCGCTGGCGATCCTCTCGTTCCAGTTCGCCGATAGCGCGCTCATCAAGACGTTCGGCATCGCGGCGCTGATGGCCGTCGGCATCTCCTATATCGCCGTTGCCGTCGTCGTGCCGACGCTCGCAGCGCTGCTGGTCCGTCGCGAGCCGGCGAGCCGGGCCGGCGATATCGATGCGGAGGATGGCGGCGTCGGCACATTGCAGCGCATGACGGAGACGATCGTACGAGCCGTTGCGGCGCGGCCGGTCGTGTTCTCGCTGTTCGGCGTCCTGGCGGTCGTGCTGACCGGGCTCGCCTACGTGCAGCTCGTGCCGCAGTATCGCCTCGCCGACCAGGTGCCCGACAAGGAGCAGGCGCTCGCCGGCACCGCTTCGCTCGACCAGAAGTTGACCGGCGCCAATCCGCTGCATGTCATGATCAAGTGGGGGCCTGAACACGGCCTTTATGATGCCGACACCCTGAAGGCCATTCACGACGCGCACAACGTGCTCGAGAAGCGCGCTGGGCTCGGCAACGTCTGGTCGCTCGACAGCTTGCGGCGCTGGCTTGCGGAAGCGGGTGATACGCGCATCGAAACGGTGAAAGGCTATGTCGCGATCCTGCCCGAGCATCTGACGCGCCGCTTCATCGACAAGGACGAGCGTGCGGTTCTCGTCACCGCGCGCATGCCGGACATCGATGCCAGCGAGATCCTGCCCGTCGTCGAGCAGATCGACGAAGCGCTCGCGCCGGTGCGCAAAGCCAATCCTGGTTATGAGATCGTCGTCACCGGATTGCCGGCGATCGCTGCCCGCAATTCCGCAAAGCTGATCGACGAGATGAACTGGGGCCTCGTCGGAGACATGTTCATCATCTTCATCTTCCTCGGTATCGCATTGCGATCATGGCTTGCAGGACTGGCGAGCGTGCTGCCTTCGCTGTTCCCAATCTTCGCCACGGGCACGCTGCTTTGGCTCACGGGACAGGGTCTGCAGTTCGCATCGATCATCGCCATCACGGTCGCCTTCTCGCTGGCCATCGATTCGACCATCCACTTCCTCAACCGCTATCATCTCGAGGAAGAGCGCCTCGTGGGCGCGGCGGGCCCGGCCCATACGTTCCAATCCCTCGTCCGCACCGTTCATCATATCGGACCGGCCGTCGTGCTGACGACGATCGTGCTGGCGTTGGGCCTCGGTGTCACGATGCTCTCCGACTTGCCCTCGCTTCGCCAGTTCGGTGAGCTGACGGCCGTTTGTCTGTTCGCTGCATTGATCGGTCAGCTCGTGATCCTGCCGGCGACCGTCGCGCTCATTCGCCGTTTCATTCCGCCGTCTGCCGGATAAGCGGCCCGGGAACCCTCATGTGCCGCCGCGACATCGACCGCGGTGCATTCCGGGGTGCCGTTACCAACGTAGCATATGATTTTACGGCGATATTTGGCGTCGTTCCCGGCAAGTGCCGCTGGTTTCAAGATCGATCGAATGCGATTGCCACGGTGCGACCGAACCACACGCCGCGACGACGAGCGTCCCATTCGTTGACCTTGATCAACATCCAAGACATTCGCGCATGGCAATCTGTTCATGGACCGCATGGCGAATGCAGGCGAAGAGGGCGGCGCAAATTTGCGCGGTTCTGATCGCAACGGTCTAATTTGGAGTGATCGGCAGCGCATTCGCCATCCGCTGCATGGAACCAGATCCAGGAGGCTCGCGTGACGGAGGATGCCCGAATGTCAACCGCTGGGCCAACGGTGGCGCGCCCGCCGATGCGGCGGTTGTCTCGTGCTCGGCGGCTACGGGCGCTAGTTGCGGTGACGGTATGCGCCGCGTTGTCGACGCTGTCGCTCGCGGTCACCATGAGCGAGATGGCAGAGGCACAGCAGTTGCCCTCTCCCGAATCCCTGAAAGGGCAGTCGATCGCGGTGCCGGGTGGCTCGGTGCGACCGCCTGCGGGTGCCGTCAATCTTCCCGACACGACGAGCAATGCCGTGCGCCGCCCTGGACAGGGCGAGGGTGCTTCCTTTCCGTCGGCACCGTCTGACACCGTGCTCGGGCACGAATCCGTTACCGAAGGGCTATGGGATCGCATACGACACGGGCAGGCAGGCGAGTCGGTACTGACCGGCGGCGAGCGCGGCGTTCTGATCCAGAGCGCTGGCGAGGCATGGCGCCTCCTGCGCAACGATCAGGTCGTCCGCTATGGCGGCCAGATGCTGCTCGCGGTCATTGCGGCGATCGCGCTCTTCTTCCTCGTGCGCGGGCGCATTCGTATCGACAACGGCAGGTCCGGGCGCGTCATCCCGCGGTTCTCGCTGGCGCAGAGGATCGCGCACTGGTTCGCCGCGGTGTTGTTCGTTCTGCTGGCGATTTCGGGTCTCGTCATTCTGTTCGGAAAATCGCTGTTGATGCCGGTGCTCGGGCCGCAGGGTTTCGCGCTCGTCGCGAGTGCGGCGATGCAGGGTCACAACCTGTTTGGGCCGCTGTTCCTCCCCGCCGTGCTCGCGATCCTCGTTCTCTTCATCAAGGGTAATGCGCCGCGCCTCGTCGACCTGTCCTGGCTCGCAAAGGGCGGCGGGCTGTTCGGTGGCCATGCGAGTTCCTACAAGTACAACGCAGGTCAAAAGATCTGGTTCGTGCTGACGATCGTGCTCGGCCTTGCGATCTCGGTGTCGGGTATCGTGCTGTTGTTCCCCGACACACTCGCGGATCGCTCGCAGGCGCAGTTGGCCAATCTCGCGCACGGCATTGCCGCTGTAATCTTCATCGCCGTCGGGATCGGCCACGCCTACATCGGTTCAATCGGTATGGAAGGCGCGTTCGAGGCGATGGCGCAAGGAACTGTCGACGAGAACTGGGCGCGCGAACACCACGACCTCTGGTACGCGGAGCATAGTGGCGAGGCGACGACCGATCGCAAGCGCGCCGAAGTGAGCGCCGCGGCGGCAGGCGACGGCATCATGCAGGGAGCACGGCCATGAGTGTGATCGAGTTCATTGAAGGACCGCTATGGTCGTTTGCACTCGCGGTTTTCGTCCTGGGCATCGCCTGGCGCATCTTTTCGCTGCTTGCGATGAAGCGGCCGCGCGACCTCTCGGTGGCGCGTGAGGGGGCTGGTGGCGTCGGCGGCGCGACCAAGGCGCTCGTCATCCACTCAATCCCGCACGGCGGCAACCTTGGCCGCACGATCTATCATTTCGTCACCGGCTACATGTTCCATATCGGCCTGTTCGTACTGGTGCTGTTTGCGGCGCCTCACGTCGCCTTCATCCAGGAGCGGTTGATCGGCGCCGACATCGGCTGGCCGGAGATGCCGCGATGGGCATTCATCGTCGCGGCTGAGGCGGCGTTCGCTGGCCTCATCCTGCTCTACGTGCACCGCCTGACGGACCCCGTGAAAAAGCAGCTCACAGATATCGATGATCACCTTGGCGTCTGGTTGACGTTCATCGTGATGTTGACGGGATGTCTCGCGCTGCAGGAAGCCCACGCGGGGCTCAGGGCGTTCCACATGCTGACGGTCGAGGCGCTGATGATCTACTTCCCATTCAGCCGCCTGATGCACGCCTTCACATTTGCCTTCGCCCGCGCCCGGACCGGCGCCACCTACGGCCGCAGGGGGTTCACGCCATGACCGTTGAGCCAGGAACAATCACGCCCGACAACCGGCCCGTCGACGTCGGCGCCGCTGTCACCAAGATGGAAGCGCTTCTCGGTGGCCATATCGCCGCCTACCTCGACGCGTGTGTTCATTGCGGGCAGTGCGCCCAGGCCTGTCATTTCCACGAGGCGACAAAGGACCCGCGCCTGACGCCGGCGTTGAAGCTCCAGCCCATGACGCGGGTGTACCGGCGCAGCAAGGCGCCATTCTCAGGCCTCCGCAAGGCTCTCGGTCTTGCGCCGGAGGTGACCGAGCAGGACCTCAGGGCATGGGAGCCGCTGATCTTCGATACCTGCACGATGTGCGCACGCTGCACGATCGTGTGTCCGATGGCGATCGATATCGCGAGCGTCGTCGCGGCAACGCGGCAGGCGTTCGTCGCGGCAGGGCTCGGGCCGCCAGATCTCCTCGAGGCGGCGGAGAACGCGCGTACCAGAGGCAGCCCCCTCGGCCTGACGGAAGCCAAGCTCGCCGATCGTGTCGAATGGCTGGCCGACGAACACGAAACAGAGATACCGCTCGATAAGCCGGTCGCCGAGGTGCTACTCACCGTCTCGTCGATCGAGATGATGAAGTATCCCGACAGTGTCGTCGCGATGGCCAAGCTTTTGAACGCCGGCGGCGTCGATTGGACGTTGTCGTCGAAGGGCTATGAGGCCACCAATTTCGGCGTGCTCTCGGGCAAGGCCGATATTGCGAAACTCATGGTCGAGCGCATCGCCTCGGCGGCTGAGAGTGTCGGCGCGAGGATTGTCGTGGTGCCCGAGTGCGGCCATGCCTACGGCGTCCTGCGCTGGACCGGCGGCAACCTGCTCGGACGGGAATTGCCCTTCGAGGTGATGCACATCACGGAATTCCTGGCGGCGTTGAAGCGGCAGGGCAAGTTGCGGTTCACGCCGTACACGGACCAGGCGGTGACCTATCACGATCCCTGCCAGATCTCCCGGCGCGGTGGCGCCACGGCCGATGCCCGCTATCTGCTCGACGGCTTCGCCACGGACTTCCGCGAGATGACGCCGACAGGCAACTACAACTGGTGTTGTGGTGGCGGCGGCGGCGTCCAGGCGATGGGGCGGGCAGCGGACGTCCGCCACGAGGTGTTCCGGATCAAGATGGCCCAAGTCGAGGCGACAGGTGCGCCGGCGCTCGTATCAGCCTGTGCAAACTGCCGTCTGACGATGGACGAGAGTAGCGCCGCCCTCGGATGGGACAAGGAGCTGTTGAGCATCGTCGAAATGTTGGCGGATCATATCGAGGGGGCTCCGAACCCGGCAGAATAGCCGGGCGGATGCCGAGGGCGGCGTGATCGGCCGGCCCAGAGACTGGCATGGGCACAGGGGGTCTTGCCGCCTCATCCTGGCTGGAGGACATGTGCACGGGAGCGCAACGCGCGCGTTGCAATGTATTCGGAATGGCGAATATATTGCGCCCATGACAGAGACAACGTCCGATAGCCTGACCTCCGCCGAAGCCGCGACCCCCGAAGGGATGGCGCGAGCGACCGAATTGCCGTCGCAACGGAACGAGCTGTCCACTTGGCGCGAGCGCCTCGCCGGCATTGAGGTTCTAGAGGATGCCACCTTTGACGATGAACTCGTCGCGCTCCTGCAACAGGATGCCGAGGTGCGCGCCCTTCAGCCGATCCGCTTTTCGACGCCGACCTTCAAGGAATACGCGTCCTCCGAAATCCAGGGCTGCGGCAAGAACTCGTTCCCTGCGTTTTCGGTGACGGCCGGTGCCTGCGCGCTCGATTGCGATCACTGCAAGGCGAAGATCCTCGAGCCGATGATTCCGGCAACGACGCCCGAGATGCTCGACCAGAAGGTTCGCGATCTCATCTTGATGCAAGGGCTGCAGGGATTTCTGTTGTCGGGCGGGTCCAACCGGCGCAACGAAATCAAGTATGAGAAATACTATCCGGTCATCGAACGGCTGAAGCGCGACCACCCCGATCTCAAGATCGCGATTCATTCCGCGCTCCTTGACGAGCCGCGGGCGCGACTGATGGAATCGGCTGGCGTCGATACCGCGATGATGGACGTGATCGGGGCCGAAGAGACGATACGCGAGGTCTACCATCTCGATCGTCCGGTCGCCGATTTCGAGGCAACGCTTGCAGCCTTGTGCGCAACCCGCATGGAGGTCGTGCCGCATATCGTCGTTGGCCTCCACTACGGACAGATCGTCGGCGAGGCGAATGCGCTCGACATCTGCGCCCGCCACAACATCCATTCGCTGGTGCTCGTCGTCATCATGCCGTTCTATGCCAAGGCCGGAACGTTCGTGACACCGGCGACCGGCGACGTTGGACGCATCTTCCGCGAGGCGCGGCGCCGGCTGCCCGATCGCCCGGTCAATCTCGGCTGCGCGCGACCGCCCGGCATGCACAAGCGCATCGTCGATGCCTACGCAGTGATGGCTGGTCTCGACGGCATCGCGTTCCCAGCCGACGGCGCCGTCGCGGTTGCTGATGCGATCGGCCGACCTTATAGCCAGGCGCACGCCTGTTGCTCGATCAAGGTCGGCGGCACGAAGGTACGCGGTGCCGCATCGTGCGCCGCATGATGGATGACACCGCATGGTAGCCGCTTCGACGGACGCTGAGCCTCAGACCGGATCTGGGATCGCTGCGCCCGACGCCGATGTGCTGGTCGTCGGGTTGGGGCCGGCGGGGGCCTGTGCCGCGGCTGCGGCCGCGCGCGGCGGCGCGCGGGTGGTCGCCATCGACCGCAAGCGCGAAGCGGGCGTGCCGGTGCAGTGTGCCGAGTTCGTGCCGGCGATGATCGGCCAGGAAGTCGCGGCGGTTGCGATTGCCAAGCGGCAGCCGATCCGCGCGATGACGACGTTCGTCGAGGATCAGCCGCCGCATCTCAAGGAAAACTTCCCGGGCGTCATGATCGACCGCGTAGCCTTCGACGCGGCTCTCGTCGAGGCGGCCCGCGCGGCCGGTGCCGCGTGTTGGTTCGCGCGCCAACTCCGCCGCTTCGACGCTGACGGCACAGCTCACCTCTCGGACGGCAGCACGATCCGCGCCCGCGTTATCGTCGGCGCCGACGGCCCGGGCTCCCCCGTTGGCGAGGCGATCGGCCACCCTGTCACCGAGATCGCCGAATCGCGGCAGATGACGGTTCGTCTGTTGCAGCCGTTCGCCGAAACCGACATCTTCCTTACGAGCCAGCTGCCGGGCGGCTATGCGTGGCTCTTCCCGAAGGGCGACGTCGCCAACCTCGGCCTCGGCGGGGCGCCTGCCCACAAGGCGCGTTTCAAGCCGCTTCTCGACGATCTGCACCGTCAACTCGCGGATCAGGGCCGCGTTGGCGGCGACGTTCTCGGCTATACAGGGGGCGCCATTCCGGTCGGCGGTCCGGTCGATCCGGTCGGCCGCCTCGGCGACGCGCTGGTGCTGCTCGCGGGCGACGCGGCGGGGCTCACCAATCCGATCACCGGCGCCGGCATCAACGCCGCGGTTGTCTCGGGCGAGCTCGCGGGCGAAGCCGCCGCGCGCTGGCTCAAGGGAAGGGCGGATGCAGCGGTCGATTACTCTGACGAGATCGCGGCCCTGTTCGGCGCCTCGCTGGCGCGCGCTGTCGAACGACGCCGTGAGTTGATGCGCATCTACGAGGGGGGCGGGCGTCCGCGCGCCGCTGATCTGACACGAAGCTGGATTGCGTTTCCCGAATACTGGGCGGCGTGACGTTGAGAGGATGACGATCCGATGAGCTGCTTGAAGCGAGAGACCGCATTGCCGTCGCCTGCCGGTTCGGACGGGCGCGACTTCAATGCCTTCGATGTGATGCAGCCGCGCATCCCGACCGCGACTCCAGCCGAGGCCAAGAACGGCGCTCGCGTCAAGGCGGCCAATGTGCCGCCTGAAGGCGTCTATCTACCGAACAACAACCGCCTTGCTCCGCACATGCGTTCGCCCGAGTACGTGCAGATGTCGACGGCGGCCGCGATCACGCTCGGGGTCATGCCCGGCAAGATGCACCGTTGTGGCTGCACGCGCTGCCTCAACCTGCTGCTGACATACCCAGAAGGGTGCCGCGCCAACTGCGCCTATTGCGGCCTGGCGCGCCACCGGGAAGCGGACCGCGACTATGCCGACCGCAATTTCATCCGCGTCGACTGGCCGGCGGTGCCGATGGACGAGATCATCGAGATCGTCGCGCGCGACGGCGAAAAAACACCATTCCACCGCATGTGCATCTCGATGATTACGCACCCGCGATCGGACGACGATACGGTTACTGTGCTGGGCAAGTGGACGTCACGCATCGACCCGGCGACCGTCCCGGTGTCTATCCTGTCGAATCCGACGACCATGCAGCGCAAGGACGTTTCGACGCTGCGTGATCTCGGCGCCGACATCTTCACCGTCGCACTCGATGCGGCGACACCGGAAATCTTCGACAGGACGCGCGGCAAGGGCGTCGACAGCCCGCATTCCTGGAAGAAATACTGGGAGATTCTCGAGGACGCCCGCGATATTTTCGGCACCCAGAAGTTCGGCGCCCATATCATCGTCGGCATGGGCGAGACGGAACACGACGTGCTGACGCTTGTGCAGCGTCTCGTCGATATGGGGGGGCATAGCCATATGTTCTGCTTCTTCCCGGAAAAAGGATCGCTGATGGATCATCTTCCGGCGACGCCGCGCGATCAGTGGCGGCGCGTGCAGCTTGCGCGGTATCTGATCGATTACGCGGGCGTGCGCGTCGAGCAGATGACGTTCGACGATGCCGGCCGCGTCACGGACTTCGGTTTGCCTCCGGGCGAACTGGATGGTGTGATCGACAAGGGGCTGGCCTTCCGTACCTCGGGATGTCCGGGGAAAGTGGCCGAAGACATTTCCGCCTGCGACCGGCCATACGGTGACAGTCCGCCGTCGAACATCGCGAGCTATCCGTTCCAGCCGCAGGCCGTGGACATTCGCAAGATTCGCCAGCAGCTCGATATGGAGCGGCCTGGCGAGGCCTTCGTCGAGGATGAGGATCTCGAGCCCGAGAACTGGAACTGAGTGGCGGCGGTCGTGGGGGATACGTGTGAAGGTTCCGACGACGTCGACGTCGGCCAAGCGCTGCCTCAGACGGTTGCGCCCGTTCTCGCCAGCCAGTCGCCATGCCAGGCATGCGGGGCCTGCTGCGCCCATTCCGCCGAGTGGCCGCGTTTCACACTCGAGGATGATGCCGACGTCGCACGGCTGCCGGCGGCGCTGGTCGATGAAAAGCACTGGCGCATGCTCAGCGTCGCGGATCGCTGTGCAGCGCTCGCAGGCGAGGTTGGCGTCGCGACATCATGCACCGTCTACGAGAACCGCCCGGTCGTCTGCCGCGATTGCCAGCCGGGGGACGACGCCTGCACGATGGCGCGCGAGGGGCGCGGGATGGCGCCGTTGCCGCCGGCAATCGAACCCGCGATGACGTGAGTCCTCGTGTCAGCCTTCTCGTGATAGTGGAGGGGGGCGGGATCATCGACGCAGCAAAGCGAGGCCACAGCATGAAGCGCGGCATCATTTCATTTCTGCTCGGCGCCATCCTCGGCACTGGGTTCGGCGTTGCTCTTGGTTTCTTTGCTTTTCCATTCGTCTTCCCGCCGCCGCCGGCCGCGGAGACGCTTTCGGCCGCCGACAAATCAGCGGCCGTCAAGGCGACTGGTTCGTTCGTGCGGCATGATCCGAACGATCCGATCCACTGGGGCAAGGGAAGCGTCGAGGTGCGCGAGCAGAGCCTCTTCCTGAAGTCGGATTTCGAAGTCGGGCCCGGCCCCAAGTACCACGTCTATCTGGTGCCGAAGGCGCCGGTCCGGTCCTCGGGCGATGTCAGCGGAGAGATGTTCGTCGATCTCGGCCGACTGCGCGCCTTCAAGGGAAGCCAGCGCTACGACATTCCCGCCGGGCTTGATCTCAAGCGCTTCGGCAGCGTCGTCATCTGGTGTGAGCATTTCTCGGTGCTGATCGCGCCGGCCGATCTTGCTCATGCGGGGGCCTGAGGCATGGCGTTGGCGTTCCGGGTGATCGATACGGGGCTGCGCGAGGGCCGCTCGAACATCGCCTTCGACGAGGCGATGATCGAGTTGCACCGCGCTGGCGAAATTCCCGACACCATCCGCTTCCTCCGCTTCGAGCCGTCGGCTCTCGTCGGTCGTCATCAGGCAATTGGTCGCGAGCTGAATGTCGAGTATTGCCGAGATAACGGCATTGGCCTCGTGCGCCGCATTACCGGAGGCGGGGCCATCTATCTCGATCCAGGTCAGCTCGGGTGGGAACTCGTCATCTCCCGGGCGCGCCTGCCGCTGCCGACGCTTGCCGCCTATGCGACGCGGATATGCGAAAGCGCCGCCGACGGGCTGGCCCGCACCTTTGGCATCGATGCCCGGTTCCGTCCGCGCAACGACATCGAGGTCGATGGCCGCAAGATTTCTGGCACTGGCGGCTTCTTCGATGGGGACACGCTGTTCTATCAGGGCACCGTACTGATCGACGCGGATCCATCGCGTGTGATGGCGGCGCTGAATGTGCCGCGGGCCAAGCTCGAAAAGCATGGCCTCGACCGTCCGGAAAGCCGGATTGTCACCCTGAAGGAACTGTTGGGCCAGGCTCCTGAGGTTGCCACTGTACAACGGGCGTTGATCGATGGGCTGGCGTTGGGACTCGGTCTCGATGCGATAGCGGGCGAAAGTCTGGAGGTCGAAGAGCGGCGTGCCACGGAATTGCACGACGCGGACATCGGCCGTGACGCGTTCGTGTTCGAAATCGATGCCAGAGACGCGCGCGAAGCGCTTTCGGCGAGTGTCCAGTCGGCTGGCGGCACAGTACACGCCGCGCTGCGCATCGAAGGTGAGGGCGGCGCGCGGCGCATCCGCGAAGCGCTGATAACGGGTGATTTTTTCGTCACGCCGCCGCGGCTCGTCATGGATCTCGAAGCGAAGCTGCGCGGCGTTCAGATCGATGAAGCGGGCGCGGCCGTCATGCAGTTCTTCGCGGCCTGCCAGCCCGATCTCATTTCGATCGCGCCATCCGATTTCCGTGATGCCGTCGAGGCCGCTCTCACTGGATCGAATTGAGACCGAGGCTTCAGCGCTGGCGCGTCGCCGCCACGCACCCGGCATATGGCCGCGGTAGAAGACCGGGCCGATGTGCAGCGACGATCGAAGCGACGGCGGCGGGTTCGCGATGGCGATTTTCAGAAGGCGTTCTGGTCGGAGGGTGCGCTGGTCGGTTGGGGCTCCGGTCAGATCGGTCTCGCAATGTCATTCCCGTTGGGCCGCATCCTGCGTTGGCCCTCGATCACTGATTCTGCGTCGGAGGCAAGTCGAAAACAATGAAGCACGTCACCGTCATCCAGCACACGCAATCGGAATGGCTCGGCCATATCGAGGATCATTTCGAAGGGCGCGGGATCCGCTTCGGCTACGTGCGGCCATTCAACAACGGGGGCGTGCTTCCTGATGTCGATGTCGTCGGCGATGCATTGGTGCTGGTCGGCGGCGGAACGTGGGGCACGGTGGCAACTGGCAAGCCGCTGCCGACGCTCGAGCCCGAGGTGAGGCTCGTTCGCGCCTGTCTCATGCTCTCGAAACCGGTGATCGCGATGGATCTCGGAGCGCAGGTTCTCGCCATCGCGGCGGACGGCGGATCGATCCCGCATCCGCTGACGCTGACGATCGAGACGGCGCGGCGGGCAAGCGAGAACGCGCTTTGCGGCTACATGCCGGAAATGTTTCCGAGCGTCGTCTACATGCGCGACAGGCCGCGGCCGCCGGACTACGCCACCGTTCTCGCGACGTTCGAAAGCGGCGCCCCGGCCGTCTTCCAGATCGGCGATAATGCGTTCGGGTTCGTCGGTAATCCCGGTGTGCGCCGGGCGATGATCGAGGACCTGATCATGGAGGGGCTCGATGGCGCTGAGACGCCGGACAACCCCGGCCCGGTCCTCGACCAGCTTGCGGAACTGGGGCCTCGGATCGAGAACGCGCTGGTGCCGATCATGACCGGCCTCGTCAAGGCGACTCGCCTGATGTCCTGACGGTCCTCGGTCAAGCAACAGATTTTGCGTGTTTTTATGGCCAGCGCGGCGTGCGGCCGGTTGCGCCGGCCTGCGTGCGATCTTAAATATTCACAATCGCGAATATGCCCTTGCATGGATCAGGGTGAAGGGCTACGTTCAGCCTAACAATCCCCGAGGCCTGGGGTCAGGATTGCAGTTGGTTCCGATTCCGTGGAAAACGATCGCGGTCTCACGCCAACACAGGGGTAAAAAACGATGTCCAAGAAGCTCGTTATCGTCATGGCAAACACCGACCCGCGTAACGGCGAGGAACTGGGGGCGCCGATCTTCCAGGCTTCGGTGGCTGCAGCCATGGAATACGACGTGCAGGTTATTTGCACCGCAACATCCGGCCGCCTCATGAAAAAGGGCGTTGCCGAAAAACTGTTCGTCAAGCCCGGCAGCCCGAAGAGCGTCTACGACTTCATCAAGGACGCGCACGAGGCAGGCGCCAAGTTCTACTGCTGTTCGCCGAACCTCGATCTTTTCGACATGAGCAAAGACGATTTGATCCCAGAATGCGAAGGCATCGTCGGTGGCGCCTATCTCATCGAGGAGATCATGGAGGACGAAAACTGCAAGGTGCTGACGTACTGAGCAGGTCAGCAATGTGCTGACTTAGTGACTACGGTCGGCCGCCGACGTCGTTTGTCCGGAGAGAGAATTCCGCATGTCTCACAGCACGGCCACACGCATTCAGGACTTCATCGGCGATCCGGTTTCGCAAGCCCCGCCCGTGCCGCGTGCGAAGCTCGAAGAGATCTTCAACGACATCCAAGGCGATCTGCGATTTGACCATGAGTTGAACGGCTGCCTCAACTGCGGCATCTGCACGGCAACGTGTCCGGCCGCGCACTATTACGACTTCTCCCCGCGAGAGATCGTGCAGCTGTTGTGGACGGAAAACCTCGAGGGCATCTACGATGCGATGCAGGAGAAAATCTGGGCCTGCGCCCAGTGCTATACCTGCGCCGCACGCTGTCCCTTCAAGAACTCGCCCGGCGGCCTCGTGATGATGATGCGCGAGGTCTCTATCAAGCACGGCATGCAGTCGGCCAAGGACGTGCTTCGGCCATTCAGCCGCGTCATGTTGAAGCTCATCTCGACCGGCAACCAGCTCGCTCCCGACATGATCAACCCCGATCACTTCGCGGACTGGGGGCCGAATATTTCGAAGGTCGATGCGCCGCTGAAGTTGTTGCGCAAGGCGATTCCGATGGCGACGCTCAACACGACCGATACGGCGTGGGAGGTCAACCTCAAGACGTCGGTCGAACTCTATACGATATGGGAGATGACGGGCGTCCTCGGTCAGCTCGAGACGATCGACGAGAACCTCTTCGATGTCATTACCGACATCATGGAGGAAAAGCGCGACGACTGGCAGGACTTCCTCGACGAACAGGACGACGAGGACGACGACGCTTGACGGGCTCGGCGGCCGCGATGTCGCGGCCGCCACGGGTCCCGCATGGCGAATGCCGGAACTGCCGGTCAAACGAATGCCGATGAAACGAACGCTGGACGGAGCAACACATGTCGAACGGCGAAAACGAGATCCCGAAGCAGCCAGGTGAGCGGTTCACCGGGCATGGCGCGGAATGGACCGATTCGAAACTTTCTCCCGAAGATGCCGCGGTCGCGACGGCGTGGGTCGAGCAGAAGATCGACAAGCGTTCGCTGCTGACCAACAAGGATCGCGTCGAGGACGTGCGCGATGCCATGTGGCAGCTCGAGAAGGAAGGCCAGATCGTCGTCCATCGCATCTCGGACCAGCACAAGCCCGTCGACGCGAAGACGCTCTACGGCTGGACAAAGCGGATTCCGACCAATCAGCTTTGGCATCACAAGAGCTGCGGTCAGTGCGGCAACATTCCCGGCTATCCGGTGTCGCTGTTGTGGCTGATGAACAAGATGGGCGTTTCGTATCTGGACGAAACCGACCAGACCAGTTGCACGGCGTGGAACTATCATGGCTCGGGCATCGGCAATGTCGAGAGCCTCGCCGCCGTATTCCTGCGCAACTTCCATCAGGCCTACGTCGCGTCCAAGGCCCAGGGATTACCCGAGGGCCACTTCTATCCGCTCGTCCATTGCGGCACGAGCTTCGGCAACTACAAGGAGATCCGCGGCTACCTGATCCATTCGGCGGAATTGCGCGAGCGCGTCACCAAGATCCTCGGCAAGCTCGGCCGCCTTGTCGATGGCAAGCTGCTTATCCCGGAAGAGATCGTCCACTATTCCGAGTGGGTGCACGTGATGCGCCACCAGATCGCGAACCACCAGGTGATCGATGCCTCGGGTGTCCGCGCGACAATCCATCCCGCGTGCCACGTCTACAAGATGATCCCCGAGGACGTGATCTACGACGACGACGTGCTCGACGGAAATCGCGTCGCCGTCTCGACTGGCGTCATCGAGACACTCGGTGCCAACGTGATCGACTACAAGACGTGGTACGACTGCTGCGGTTTCGGTTTCCGTCACATCATATCGGAACGCGAGTTCACACGCTCGTTCGCCATCGACCGCAAGATCAAGATCGCGGTCGAGGAGGCGAAATCCGATGTCATGATCGGCCACGATACCGGTTGCATCACGACGCTCGACAAGAACCAGTGGATAGGCAAGGCGGCCGGCAAGGGCTACGAGCTTCCCGTCATGGCCGATTGCCAATTCGCCGCGCTCGTCTGCGGTGCCGATCCCTATCGCATCGTGCAGACGCATTGGCATGCTTCGCCGATCGAGACACTGCTCGAGAAGCTCGGCATCGACTGGCAGCTCAAGAAGCGCGAGTTCGAGGCTTACGTCGAGACCATCAGCAAGGGCGCGACGCCGGACCAGCTCTACGATCCCCGCCTCAGGATCACGTCGGGGCCCGGGTTCAAGCCGGTCAAGCGCGAGGTCATTCCGCCGCCGCCTGCCGCCGAGTAGACGGCCGCCATACGCGTTCGTTATCGCGGGCGCCGGCGGCGTTCCGGGATCATAGAGGGAAGCGAGGCGCTGGCGGCGCCCAACCGCATCCAGTCACCACGTGAAGGTCGATACAAGATGACAAAACCCATTCTCATTGTCGGCGGCGGCCCGGCGGGCCTCGCGGCCGCTCACGCGCTTTCGACGGTTGGCCAGCCGAGTGTGCTTGTCGAGAAGACGGCCATTCTGGGCGGTGCGCCCATCCATTCGGGCTATGCCAAGCTGGTGCCGTCGGGGCTTTGGGCCAAGGATGCGATCGGCGGAATGGCGCGCCGGGTCGAGACCGACACGACAGTCGAGAAGCGGCTGTCGACGACGGTCAAGGCGTTCAACGGCGGGCCGGGGGCATTTGTCGCCGAACTGTCGGACGGCGCCAAGATCGAGGTCGGATCGGCCATCCTGACGACGGGGTTCACGCACTTCGATTCGATCAACAAGCCGGAGTGGGGCTTCGGCCAGTATCCCGATGTCGTGACGACGACGCAGGTCGAACAGATGATCTCGAGCGGCAAGGGTGTGCGCTGTCCGTCGGACGGGCGCAAGCCGAAGCGCGTCGCGATCCTGTTGTGTGTCGGCAGCCGTGACCGCCAGATCGGCCGCGAATGGTGCTCGAAAATCTGCTGCACGGTATCGGCCAACATGGCCATGGAGATCCGCGAGGAACTGCCCGATTGCCATGTCTATATCTACTACATGGATAT
>JAGRKS010000041.1:0-30519 GCA_020442185.1 Hyphomicrobiaceae bacterium | reverse complement strand
TACTATTGGAAGAGCCAGGAAGAGTTCAAGGTCAAGTACATCAAGGCGCGCATCGCCGAAGTCACGAGCGACGGCCGCCAGGTCATCGTCAAGGGCGAGGATACGCTCGTCAAGCGGCCGATCACCATCCCCTTCGACATGGTGGTGCACGCTATCGGCATGGACCCCAACGTCGACAATATGACGATCGCAGCGGTCTTCGATGTCGGGTTGCACTCGCATGGGTTCATCGCGCGCAAGGACACCTACGGGACCATGGGCGCGACGACGCGGCCGGGCGTTTTCGTCGCCGGTGCCGCGATCGGGCCGGAGACGATCGACGACTCGATCGCCCAAGGTCACGCCGCTGCCATGAGCGCACTCGCCGCGGCCCGTGGCGGTGTCGCGCGGGCGGCGGAGTAACAGGTAAGGAGCCATTTGTCGTGGCAAGCCTCGTTACACTAAACGGAGCCGGACAACCGGCGGTGCGTCCGGTGCTGCACCTCGATGGTCCGCGCCTGCGCGCAGCGCTCGAACAGCTGATCGCGGCGGCCGAACCGCAGGGCGGTGTCGAGCGTTATGCCGAAGCCATGAAGCTGAAGGCTGCGGCCTACCAGCAGATGCTCGGCGATGGGCGTGCGGCATCCCTCGATCTTGCCGATTTCGAGGAACTCGCGGCGACGATGCCGACGGTTCGCCGCCGCATCGGCCGTGTCGTCGACGAAATGGGCTGGACCGCGGTGCGCGCGGCTATCGCCAGGCTGCTCGAGGCAGGCCACGACACGACCATCGTCGACGAGCGGATGGCGGCGTTCTGTTCCGCCTTCCCGGCGACGAAGGAGTTCCGCTTCGCGCGCGATCTCGGCGCGGAGGTGCTGCACAACGTTCTCCCCGAGCACTACCCGCTGATGCAGCGCTGGGTGTGGGACATGAAGGCCAACACCGGCGTCATCCGCGAGATCTGGCATGGCGACAACGTCGATGCGCAGGTGATCGACGTCGCAGACGACTACGAGACATTCCTGGTGCTGCGCGAGGAGCTGTCGCAGTTCCTCTCCGACAACGGCGTCTTCCGCGACATGCTCTGGTACGTCGATCTGCTCTCGGCGCACATCTACGGCGGCTACATCAACGCCCAGGGCGGCGCCTATCTCAAGACGGATTTTTCCGCCGTGCCCGATCCTCTGGAGCATACCCGGCGCATCCTCGGCCTCGATGCCGTGAAGCGTCGTCCCGACCTCACCCGATCGAGAACCATCGACGGCGGCAAAGCCACGCCGCTCGATCTGAAACGCCTGCCCAGAACCGCGAAGTGAGCCCATGCCGATTCACGAGAAGTCGCTGATACGCCCGGAGAACATGAAGACCAATGATCAGGAACTGATCATCGACGGCATCAACGTCGCCGGTCACTGGTCGACCTTCATCGAGAGCCGGGTCATTACCGACTACAACGAGAACCTGCAGGACGAGATCGAAGCCCTGCCCGGCGGCGAGTTCATTCACCGCTGCTGGCAGTGCGGCTCGTGTACGAACTCCTGCACGGTCAACGCGATCGAGCCGCGCTTCAATCCGCGCTACTGGATCTACCTGATCCGCACGGGCATGGAGCAGGAGTTGCTGCGCGACAAGGACATCATCTGGATGTGCGTATCGTGCAACAAGTGCACCTATGCCTGTCCGCGAGACGTCGTGCCGGAGGGCGTGATGAAGGCGACGTCGCACTGGCTCGAGATGAAGGGCTATACGCCGAAGTCGCCCTCGACGATCTTCGACGAGATCTTCTCGAGCCAGGTAATCGAGCGCGGCAAGATCGAGGATACCGAAGTGCTGACGCAGTTCTTGCGCCGCACCGGCCAGCCGTTGATGCAGGACTGGCTGAAGGAGATCGTGTTCAAGGTGGCCACGAAGTTGCCGGTGACGTGGGGCCTCAAATCGATGCTCGCCATGGTGTTCAAGCCGAAGACCAGGGACTGGGATCGCGCCCGCCTCGCCATCGAGGAATACATCCACGAGAAAGAGGCCGAGCATCGCTCGGCCCTCGGCCTCAATGGCAGCCATCCCGAACACGACGACCACGCCAACGAATGGGACATGCGCCGGCAGGAGGTCGGCTCGCACATCGACCAGGGCGATGTCAGCGTGCCCGCCGGCCATCACGACGAGAGCGCGCGATCCGATTTCGCACGACGCGCCGGGCACATCAATCCACCACACTGAAGCCGGCTCGCGGCCAGCGGCCATCGATGGCCGCCGCGTGCGCTTCACCTGGAACAGAATAGTGACGGAGCGATGCTCCGGGTCCGGCTCAGCCGGACGAACCAAGACGAGGAGCCGAACGACATGGTCGACGTCACCGATCGCGCCAAGAACCACAAGACCGTTGGCTACTATCCGGGCTGTGCGCTGGAAGGCACGGGCCACGCGTACAACCGGTCGACGAAGGCAATTGCCTCGGAACTCGGTCTCAAGCTCAAGGAAGTCGACAACTGGAACTGCTGCGGGGCGATGGAGGTCAAGAATATCGACCCCAAGATCCAGACGTATCTGTCGAGCCGTGTGCTTTCGAACGCCCATAACACCGATCACATGGACGTCGTCATGGCGCCCTGCAACGGCTGCTATCACAACCTGAAAAAAGCCGAGTATGACCTGTCGCACGACGCGGAAAGCCGCGCCGTCGTCGACCGGCTGTCATCGAAGGCGGGGCACCCGACCTACAAGGCGGGCCAGGTCGAGACCATTCATGCGCTGGACTGGCTGAAGGGCACGATCGGCGAAGAGGGCATCGCGGCGCGCACCAAAGGCAAACTCGCGGGTCTCAAGGTCGCGAACTATTACGGCTGCATGTACACGCGCCCGCGCCACATTTTTCCCGAGAAGGACCAGGGCCCCGGCACGGAATCGACCTCCAAGCCGCACTTCATGGACGATCTGCTGGCTGCCGCCGGCGCCGACAACGTCGACTTCGCACTCAAGACCGCGTGCTGCGGCGGTGCCCACACCCTCTCCGATAGCGATACGTCGACCAAGCTCGTTGCCAACATCCTCAGGGCAGCTGAGGCATCTGGTGCCGAAGTCATCGCAACCGAATGCCCGACGTGCCACACCGGCCTCGAGATGCATCAGATCCGCGCCGAAAAGCGTTTTGGCATCAAGACGACGGTGAAGATCATGTACTTCACCCAGCTACTTGGTCTTGCCTTGGGCGTTGGACCGCGCAAACTTGGGATCCAGGAGAACATCTCCGACCCCATGGACCTCATCATCGAGAAGCGCCTCACGTGACAAATGAACCGAAGCCCGTCCGCGCCGCGGCCGAAGAGGTTGTCGCCTCGACGTCGCGCCGCATCGATCGCCCCGCCATGACGGGGCCTGCGGCATGGGACGATCGCTACAAGGATGACGGTTATTCCTTCGGGACCGCGCCCAATGCGTTTCTCACGACGCAAGGTGCCTTGTTCCGCCCGGGCGACAAGGTTCTTGCGCTGGCCGATGGTGAGGGTCGCAACGGTGTCTGGCTCGCGGAGCAGGGATGCCATGTGACATCGGTCGACTATTCGCCTGTCGGAATCGAGAAGGCGACGCGACTTGCCCGGAGCCGTGGCGTCGCGCTCGAGACGCTGGTCGCGGATCTGACCACGTGGTCGTGGCCGGTCGACACCTACGACGCCATCGTCGCGATCTATTTCCATTTGCCGCCGCACCATCGCGAGACCATCCACCGCCATGCGGCAGCTGCGATCAAGCCGGGCGGCCTTATCGTGATCGAGGGCTTCCGGCCCGAGCAGATCGCGCTGCAGTCGACGCACGATTCGGGCGGGCCGCCGGATGTCCGCATGTTGTTCTCGCCCGAAATGCTCGCCGAGGATTTCGCCGGATTCGAGGTTCTTCTCTCAGAGGAAACCGAGACGGTCCTCGACGAGGGGCTGTTCCATACCGGGCGGGCCGCTGTCCTGCGGTTCGTCGCGAGGAAGCCGCTCGCCGGATGAGCGACGCTGGCGAAGCTCCGGCAAGCGTGAGCGAGGAAATCCGATGAGCCGATCGTTCGAAGACATCGAGGCGCGTATCGCAGCACTCGGGCAGGGTGGTTCGGAAGCCGTGCCCGCGGCGCGCGAGCTTCTGGCGCTGGGCGAAGAGGTCCTCGAAACCTGGATCGCGGCGCGCGGAGACGTGCCGACCGACGAATTGAAGGAGGGCTTCCGTATTCTCGCGCTGCACCGGCAAGGCGCCAAGGGCGATCCCTCGTTCAATGCCTGCCGCGAGACCGCGCGTGAACTCGTCTACCACTACAACCTGATCACTCTCGAGCCGGACGATCCGGCGACGGCGTCGCGTGTGGCCATGATGAGCATGATCGCGGGGCATCTCTGCCTGTTCGTCGGCGGCAAGATGGAGGTCGCGGGCCTCGGCGAATTCTGTTGTTCGTCACGTCCGGTCCGTGCGGGCGGCGGCTAGTATTTCGTCACCAACGCTTGCCCCCCGGTTGCTGCAAGGGGAACCAGGTGTCGGAGACGGAACACCAGACCCTTTCTGCACCAGTGCTGCACGGGCGGCGGCGTAAATTTGCGCGGATGTACGCTCAGGGCTTGAAACATTCGCCAATACTGATTTGAATAGCGCCACGAACCTGAAACGCCGACTGCGAAGGACGAGGGAAACGCCATGCCTGTTGTGAAGGGCTGCAATCTGCCTGACGAACTGCTCTACGACGTCGACAACAACATCTGGTTCAAGGAGATGGGTGATGGCACCGTCCGGCTCGGCATGACCGCGGTCGCGACCGCCATGGCCGGCCAACTCGTGGCCTTCACGCCCAAAAAGGCAGGGCGGTCGGTTGATCCGGGCAAGTCCTGCGCGACCGTCGAGAGCGGAAAATGGGTGGGCCCGGCGAAGTCCGCCGCGGGCGGCGAGGTGATCGCCGTCAACAAGGATCTCGTTGAAACGCCGAAGCTCGCCAACGACGATCCCTATGACAAGGGCTGGATGATCGTGCTGAAGCCGAGTGACTGGGACAGCGTCAAGGCAAGCCTGACACCCGGCGCGAGCGTCGCCGACAAGTACGAGGCCAAGATGGCGGCCGACGGCTTCAGCGGCTGCGCTTGAGACTGCGCCGAGCGGCGGACGTGGCCGTTCGAATGTCTTCAAGGATATCCAAAGCCGGCAACTGAACCAAAAAGGGCGGCGCCAACAGCGCCGCCCTTTTCAGTGTGGTGGGACCGCGTTCGGTCGCCGTTGGCGCAGTGTTCGACGGCAAAACCGCATGAGACGCTGTTGCACCTGACGCGATTTACCGGCATGCGCCATGGCACGGGCGCCCGAATACACGACTGAAACGCCGATTACTTGGTCGCGAGCATGGCCTTGATTTCTTCGCCCGTCTTGGACGCGGCGTCGAATTCCTTCGCATCGCACTGGGCTTCCATCTTGCTCAGCATCGTCTCGAGCGAGTCGAGATCTGCGTCGGCGAGCTTCTTGCCTTCAGCCGATTGGGCGATGTCGAAGGCTTCCTTGAGGCAGTCGTCCGGATTGTCGGCTGCCAGAGCTGCGCCCGAAAGGCCCGCTGAAAGTGCGGCGGCCAGGATGAGACGCTTGATCATGTTTGTTCGTATCCTCTGTTGTCGTTCGCGGTTCGACCTGCGAACCAGATCGATCTGATCTCAGATTGTGGCGCTTGATGGACGGAATTCCGCAGCATTTGGGGCCGCGAAGAGATTACCCATGTGTGGCGCCGAAGCATCAACTGCGCGCCAGCAGACCTGGCAGCACGCCGAGCAGCCGGTCGTAGTGGTCGATGACGGCGTCAGGCCCGAGAGACTGAATTGGTGTATCGGTATAACCGAACGTGACGCCGACAACCGGAATGGACGCGGCGCGCGCGGTCTGGATATCGACGCCGCTGTCCCCAACCATGACAGCCGCGCCCCTCGCGCCACCTGCCATTTCGATCGCACCGGTCAGGTGCAGCGGGTCCGGTTTGCAGGCGGCAAGCGTATCGCGGCCGACGATCGCTGCGAAGTAGTCCACGAGATCGAGTTCGGTGAGCAGCCTCAATGACAGGCTTTCACGCTTGTTGGTGCAGACGGCGAGGCTGCCGCCAGCGTCGAGGATAGCGCCGAGTGCCTCGACAGCGCCGGGATAGGGACGGCTTACGACGGCTATGTTGGCTTCGTAGTGGCCGAGAAATAGGGCGAGCAGGCGGTCGACTTCGGTGGCGGGCCGCACCTCGCCCGAATGCCTGAGCCCCTCCTCGATCATGCGCCGTGCGCCGAAGCTGATCCACGGCCTGAGTGCGGCGCCAGGGACCGCGCCGAGGCCGATGTCGGCCAGTGCGTGGTTTGTCGCGCCGATCAGGTCCGGCGCCGTGTCGACCAGCGTACCATCGAGGTCGAATACGATCGTGCAGTCGCGGAACTCGAGCATTCTCTAGTCGTTCCCATCTCGAACGGGTGCTGACGTGTCGGGTCTGCCGACTTGTAACCGATCGCCTCGCTCTCTACACAAGGCGTTCTGGCCCGAGGCTGGTGCCTTGGGGAAAACTGGGACCTTCGTCAGCCGGAAATCGGAGGAAAACCATGCAGATGGATCGTATCGGATTACTCCGTGGCCAGTCATATATCGATGGCGCCTGGACAGGTCCACAAACGGCTTCGGTGCGCGATAAGGCAACGGGCGAGGAAATCATCAAGGTCGCGGCACTCGGTGCCGCCGAAACCCGGCAGGCGATCGAGGCGGCGCACCGGGCGCTTCCCGCATGGTCCAAGCGCCTCGCCAAGGATCGCTCGGCGATCCTCAGGCGCTGGTACGACCTCATCATCGCACACGCCGACGAACTGGCGATGATCCTGACGCGCGAGCAGGGCAAGCCTCTGGCCGAAGCGAAAGGCGAGATCCTCTACGGCGCCGGCTTCGTCGAGTTCTTCGCCGAGGAAGCCAAGCGCATCCATGGCGAGACGATACCCAGTCCGAAGTCGGACGCGAGGATCGTCGTCATAAAGCAGCCGATCGGTGTCGTCGGCGCGATTACGCCGTGGAACTTTCCGAATGCGATGATCACGCGCAAAGTGACGCCGGCGCTGGCGGCGGGGTGCACGGCGGTCGTCAAGCCGGCCGAGGATACGCCGCTCTCGGCACTCGCGCTGGCGGCGCTGGCCGAGGCCGCAGGCATACCGAAGGGTGTGTTCAATGTCGTGACCGCGACGGACCCCGCGCCGGTCGGCGAAGAATTGACCGGAAATCCGCTGGTCCGCATGATCACGTTCACTGGCTCGACTGAAATCGGCAAACTGCTGATGGAGAAGGCGTCGCGTACCGTCAAGCGTGTCTCGCTGGAACTCGGCGGCAACGCGCCGTTCATCGTGTTCGACGATGCCGATCTGGACAAGGCGGTGGCCGGTGCGATGGCATCGAAATACCGCAACGCCGGCCAGACGTGCGTTTGCGCCAACCGCATCTACGTACAGTCCGGCATCTACGACGCTTTCGCCGAGCGGCTCGCGGCGGAAGTGGCCAAACTCAAGGTCGGCTCCGGTGTGGAGCCGGGCGTGACGCAAGGCCCGCTCATCAACGAGGATGCCGTGCTGAAGGTCGAAGCCCACATCGCGGACGCCGTGGCCAAGGGCGCCCGCATCATGGTTGGTGGCCGTCGTCATGCCAAATCCGGCACGTTCTTCGAGCCGACGATCCTGACGGGCGTCACGCCCGACATGCAGGTTGCGCGCGAGGAGACGTTCGGGCCCGTCGCGCCGCTCTTCAAGTTCGACGATGAAGCCGAGGTGATCCGCCTCGCCAACGCCACGCAATTCGGTCTCGCCGCCTATTTCTATGCGCGCGACATTGGACGCGTGTGGCGCGTCGCCGAAGCCCTCGAGTTCGGCATGGTCGGCATCAATGAAGGCATGATATCGACGGAGCTGGCGCCGTTTGGAGGCGTCAAGGAGAGCGGGCTCGGCCGCGAAGGGTCGCATCATGGCATCGAGGAATTCGTTGAAATGAAGTACCTGATGATGGGTGGACTGTCATAAGGGCCGTTACGGGATTCGGCGGGGGCCTGGCGCAGGACCCGTTGCAGCCGATCGGGGGCGCGCAAGCGCGGTGCATGGAGAACTGGGAAATGGACGCGAACACCTGGAAGCGGCAGGCGGCGGAACGGGCGCTCGAATTCGTCGAGGACGGCATGACGCTCGGCCTCGGGACGGGTTCGACGGCGGCGGCGTTCGTCACGCTGCTCGGTGCCAAGGTCAAGGGGGGGCTCGATGTCCTTTGCGTGCCGACATCGGAGGCGACACGCATTCAGGCCGAAAGTCTCGGCATCCGCCTCACCACTCTCGATGACGTCCCCTTCCTCGATCTCACGATCGACGGCGCCGACGAACTCGACGGCGAGCTTCGTCTGATCAAGGGCGGCGGTGGCGCGCTCCTGCGTGAGAAGATCGTCGCGACCGCATCCGACGGCATGATCGTCATTGCCGATGCATCGAAGCGAGTCGAACGGCTCGGCGCCTTTCCGTTGCCGCTCGAGGTGATTCCGTTCGGCCTCAAGTCGACGCTGGCGTTGATCGAAACACTTGGCGCCGATTGCGGGCTCGCGGGCGAATTGCGACTGCGCACGCTGGCGAACGGCGAGCCCTATCGTACCGATAGCGGTAACCTGATCGTCGATGCGCACTACGGCACGATCGCCGATCCCGAGATGCTCGACGAGGCGTTGAAGCTGGTGCCGGGCGTCGTCGAGAACGGCTTGTTCCTCGGCATCGCCGATCTCGCGATCGTCGCGGGGCCAGAGGGCGTCGAGGTGATCGAGGCGAGCTTCGAAGAGTTGGGCGAAGAGCAGTCTTGAGCGGGTTCGCCGTACTCCGAAAGCGTTCCCCGCGAACTGGCGCGCGCCACAGCGGAATTGAGACAGGGAAATTATCGACCATGCAGAAATCGACGCGAACCCGCTTGTTTCTCACCGCCATGCTGATGGCGCTTGCCGCATCGTCGGCCGGGACGTTCCATGCCGCGATTTCGGTGGCGCAACCGGCCGCAGCACCGGCGGATGAACAGTCCGACCCCGATGCCGCGCGCCTCGAGGCCGCAAAGGCGCTCGTCGCGGCGATCGGTGGCGGCGAGCAGGCTCGCGCGACGGTCGAGAACCTCAAGAAGGCCCTGATCGCCAACATTCAGGCTTCGGTACCGGCGCAGGCTGTCGGCTTCGCGGCCTACGCCGAGGCCGAAATGAAGCCCGATAGTCCACGGGTGGTGAAATATCTGGCCGACGTCGAGAGCCTCGCGGTCAACTTCTACGCGCGCCGCTTCACCGCCGAGGAGATGCAGGCGATCGCCGCGTTTCAAACCTCGCCCGCCGGCCGCAAGTTCCAGGCGCTGACGCCGGAACTCGGTTCGCAAATCGCGGCGCGGACCATGCTGTTCCAGGGCGATGTCATCCGCACCATCGAGAAGGGAGCGGCCGCGCAGCAGAAATAGCACCGGCCGTTGGGCCTGGCGATGTTTGCGAAGAGGCTGACGGGCGTATTTCGCGGGTGCAGCGTTGGCGTCGCCGAGGCCCGGCTGGCGCGACGGTCTCGCGACCCCAAATCTCCGCCTTCAGGCGCGGTCTCGCTCCCGCCGGTGTGTCTTGTCGTGAACGCCATCGAACACTAAACAGGTGGCAGTTGAAGACGGCAGCAGGCGGAACAGATGGCGGACCATGACTTCGATCTCTTCGTGATCGGCGGCGGCTCGGGTGGCGTGCGGGCCGCGCGTATCGCGGCAGGGCATGGCGCGCGCGTGGCTTTGGCGGAAGCAGACCGCTTCGGCGGCACCTGCGTCATCCGCGGTTGCGTACCGAAGAAGCTCCTCGTCTATGCCAGCCGCTTTGCCGACGACTTCGCTGATGCGGCGGGCTTCGGCTGGACGATCGAGCAGCCGCGGTTCGATTGGGCGTCGCTGATAGAAGCGAAAGATCGCGAGATTGCGCGGCTGGAAGGCATCTACCGCTCGAACCTCGTCAATGCTGGCGTGACGGTTTTTTCCGAGCGCGCGGAGATCGCGGCCCCCGACGCCGTCCGCCTCGCGCGATCGGGACGGCAGATCAAGGCAGCGAAGATCCTCATTGCCACGGGCGGCACGCCGTTCGTGGACGATGATTTCTCGGGCCGCGATCTCGTGATCACCTCGAACGAGGCCTTCGATCTGCCGCATCTGCCGGAGCGCATCGTCATCGTCGGTGGCGGCTACATCGCCATCGAGTTCGCCGGTATTTTTGCCGGGCTCGGCGTCGACACGACAATCGTCTATCGGGGTGACAAAATCCTGCGCGGCTTCGACGAGGATCTACGCGACGCGCTGACCGAGGCCTATCAGAAGCGCGGCATCCGCATCGTGACCGATACGACGATCGCTTCGGTGAAGAAGTCGCCGAACGGACTTGCCGTTGAGCTCGGCAACGGTGCGATGCTCGATGCCGATCAAGTGATGATGGCGACCGGTCGCCGGCCGAATGTCGCCGGGCTCGGCCTCGTGAGCCACGGTGTGACGTGCGGTTGGAACGGGCATGTGGTCGTCGATGACGAATTCCGCACCAATGTGCCGGGCATATTTGCCGTCGGCGACGTGACGGACCGGCCGGCACTGACGCCGGTCGCGATCCGCGATGGGCATGCGTTCGCCGATCGCGAATTCGGCGGCAAGGAACGCGACATCGATTACGAGATGGTGCCGACCGCCGTGTTCTCGACACCGGAGATCGGGACCGTCGGCTGGCCGGAGCATCTGGCGGCCGAGCGGGCTAGGCAACTCGATGTCTACATCTCGCGCTTCCGCACCATGCGCGCGACGCTCGGCGGCCGCGACGAGCGAACGCTCATGAAGCTCGTCGTCGATCGCCAGACGGATCGCCTGCTCGGCTGTCATATCCTCGGGCCCGATGCCGCAGAGATCGTGCAGATGGCCGCCATAGCGATGCGCATGAACGTGACGAAATCGCAGTTCGACCGCACGATGCCGCTCCACCCGAGTGCCGCCGAAGAACTGGTGACGATGCGAACGAAGCGCACCGAAGTCGCCAAGGCCGCGGAATGACCGTTCCGGCGCGCCGCCCTTACTCTTTCTGCGATCGTTTGTTGCAAATGCCGGAGCGGCCGGATAGGGGAGCCGGAAAACCGACGCCTGGCCGCCCACCGCCAAGTGCCGGCGTCAGGTCCCAATGGTTGAGATGATGAAGAGACTTGAAAACAAGATTGCGGTCGTCACCGGATCGGCGGCCGGCATCGGCAACGCGATCGCGACGGTTTTCGCCGAGCACGGCGCTCACGTCGTCATCGCCGATGTCGATGGAGCAGCGGCCGAGGCGGCAGCAGCGGCGATCGTCGCCGCTGGCCAGCAGGCGACGCCGGCTCTCGTCGACGTCTCGCGTGGGCAAGACGTAAGCGCATTGTTCCGCATGCTCAAGGCTCGGTTCGGCCGGGCGGATGTCATCGTCAACAATGCCGGCATCAACGTTCGGGCGGATTTCCGCCACCTGACGGACGAGGAATGGGTGCGCATCCGCGAGGTCAATCTCGATGGCGTCGTTCGCATCGCGCGCGATGGCTTCGAGCTCTTGAAGGCGTCGGGCCAGGGCTCGCTCGTCAACGTCGCATCGATCATGGGGCATCGTGGCTTGCGACAGTTGGCGGCCTATTCCGCGACCAAAGGGGCGGTTGCCGCGCTGACGCGAGCGCTTGCCGTCGAGTATGCGCCGTTCAACATCCGCGTGAATACGCTGTCTCCCGGTTTCGTCGAAACAGCGCTGACCGATCGCGTGCTCCGGAACCCGGCGATCCGCAAGGCGTTGCTGGATCAGACACCGATGCGCCGGTTCGGCACTGCTGAGGATATCGCGCGCGCGGCGCTGTTCTTCGCGAGCGATGATTCCGCTTTCGTCACGGGCGCGGAATTGTGCGTCGATGGCGGCATGGCGGCAGGCCTTTGACATGCGGAATACGGATAGCGCCGCGACTGACACTGTCGTGACATGATGGTTCTGGTCTTTAGGGGGTCCGATGCGCCCCGCCGGTCGCTGCCCGCAAGGAGCACGTGAAGCGATGAATGTCATGACGAAGTTCCCTTCGTTTGCGGAGAGCCTGGTTGTCTCTGGTCGCGGGAGACCGTCAGGCGGGCGCCGATCCTCTTTCGCGCCGCGCGCGGCGCTGGTCTTTTTGGCGTTCCTCTGCGGCGCCCAACCGGCATCCGCTGCCCCCGAGGTCTACGGTTTCGACAAGGACCACACCGAAGTCCGCTTCAGTTGGGATCATCTTGGGCTGTCGCGTCAGTCGGGCCGCTTCAACGATATCGAGGGCACCGTCGTTTTCGATGCCGAGAAGCCGGAGGCGAGCAGCATCGACGTCCGCATCCCCGTCAAGAGCCTCAGCACCGGCGTCACGGCGCTCGACGACGTTCTGATCAAGGGACAGGACTATATCGATGCCGGACGACACCCGATGATCACGTTCAAGAGCAGCACAATTTCCATGTCGACCGCGCGCACCGCGAACGTCGAGGGGGAGTTGACGTTCAACGGCGTGACCCGACCGGTGACGCTATCGGTCGTCTGGAATTTCAGCGGCGAGCATCCGCTTGCCCGGATCAACCCGGTCTACAGCGGCATTTACGCCTCGGGCTTCTCGGCGCGCACGCAGATATTGAGGAGCGAGTTCGGTGTGAGCCGATCGATACCGCTGATCTCGGACGAAATCCGCATCACGATCGAGACGGAGCTGCACCGCCGCTGAGACGATCGACCCGGAATTGTCTTTCGAGGCATCACGGCCGGATGTCGAACGTGGCGGTTTCCGCGATCAGCATGTCGACCACCGCGCGCATTGCCGCCGCGTGGTCGAGGCCGCTGTCGAGCCCGTGCTGGAGTGCTGCGACTTGGCGATCGGCGCTGGTGCCGCCAGCGACGATCGCGCGGGCATGGGCAACTTCGGCGACGCAGCCGAGCGCCTCGGCGTCTTCCGCGACAAGCGCGATCAGTTCATCGACGAGTTGGGCGAACGAAACGAGCGAGCCCTTGCCGAAATCGAATAGCGTGTCGCGGACGCCATAGCGCTGCGCGCGCCAGCGGTTCTCCTCGATGAGGAAGGCCGGATAGCTGCGCCAGCGCTGGTTGTGGCACTTGAGTCGATAGAGCATCCGCGTGACCGACACATATAGTGCCGCAACGGTGAGGGCATCCTCGAGACGCGTGCAGACGTCGGTGACGCGCATTTCGAGGGTCGGGAACCGTGCCGAGGGCCGCAAGTCCCACCACACCTTGGTGGCATCCTCGATCACGCCGGCGCGCACCAGAACGTCGACCGTCCTCTCGTATTCGCCATAACTCTCGAAGCGCTGCGGCAGACCGGTGCGTGGCAATTCGTGGAATACGGCGAGCCGATAGCTCTTCAGGCCCGTGTTGTCGCCCTCCCAGAACGGCGAGGACGTTGTCAGCATCAACAGATGCGGCAGGAAGTATCGGACCTGGTTCATGAGGTCGATACGGTCGTCGTCGTTCTCGATCGCGACGTGGACGTGCATGCCGCAGATGGCGAGGCGCCGGCCGATGCCGCCGAAGTCACGGGCGAGCGATTGATAGCGCTCTTTGGGGGTCGTCTCGAGAGATGTCTTTTTCGCGAATGGGTGCGTCGAGGCCGCGATGGGTGCGAGGCCGAAGCGGGCGGCATTGGCGACGATCGATCCGCGCAGCCGCGTCAGCTCGGCGCGCGCTTCCGCGAAGGTGTGGCAGACCCGGGTGCCGATCTCGATCTGGCTGCGGAAGAATTCCGGCGCGACCTGGCGGCCGAGCTCTGCCTCGCAGGCGGTCATCAGCTCCGCTGGCGCCGAGGCGAGATCGCGTGTTTCGCGATCGACGAGGTGGTATTCCTCCTCGATCCCAAACGTGAATGATGGTTCCTTGTCCGACATATGAGAAGGCTGCCATACCAGCCGATCGTGTGCCAACGGAATTCGATCGGCGTATCGCCGCGGATTGGGTTTTGGCGATTAGGTCGTCCGAGGTCATTCTCGGCGCTCGTCGGCGGTCGCAATACTGGGCCGCGCGTGGGCCTTCATTCCACTGGAGATATACTGGTCCGTCCTGCTTGGCGCTCGAGATCGGGACGCCGGGCGCTGGGCGGTCGCCCATCCCAGAGCGTCGACGGGCGCTCCGACACCGATGCCTGGGCAGGCCAAGGTCCAACCGGGGACCGCTACGGGCCAACGAGCGTCGGTGCTGGCCAGCATCGCCGGGCTGGCCTATAAGGCCGCTCGGATGTCATAATGGCGGCCGAGCAACGATCACGAGCGGCAGCCCGGCCGCTGGCAAGGTTCGCGAACCACGCCGGACGAAGCGGGCGCCGCGACACGGAGATGAGAAGACAATGGCGGCACCCTGGTCCCCCGAAAGCTGGCGTTCGAAACCGATCGTCCAGGTGCCCGACTATCCTGAGCCGGCAGCGCTGGCGGACGTCGAGCAGAAGCTTGCTACCTTCCCGCCGCTGGTCTTCGCCGGCGAAGCGCGCGAACTGCGGAGGAGCCTCGCCGAAGTGGCGGACGGCCGCGGCTTCCTGCTGCAGGGCGGCGATTGCGCCGAGAGTTTCCTCGAGCACGGCGCCGACAACATCCGCGACTTCTTCCGCGTGTTCCTGCAGATGGCTGTCGTGCTGACCTATGCCGGCGGATCGCCAGTCGTGAAGGTCGGCCGCATCGCTGGTCAGTTCGCCAAGCCGCGTTCCTCGTCGATCGAGAAGCAGGGTGACGTCGAACTTCCGAGCTACCGTGGCGATATCGTCAATGGTTCCGAGTTCACGCCAGAGGCCCGCATCCCCGATCCGCACCGGCAGCTGCAGGCTTACCGGCAGTCGGCGGCGACGCTGAACCTGATCCGGGCCTTCGCGTCTGGCGGCTATGCCGATCTCGAGCGCGTGCATCAGTGGAATCTCGGCTTCGTCAAGGATAGCCCGCAGGGGCATCGCTACCAGGAACTGGCCGACCGCATCAGCGAGACGCTGCGCTTCATGCGCGCCTGCGGAATCACGTCCGAGAATACGCCGCAGTTGCGGGCGACGCGCTTCTATACGAGCCACGAGGCGCTGCTGCTCGGCTACGAGCAGGCGTTGACGCGGCTCGATTCCACGAGCGGCGACTATTACGCGACATCCGGGCACATGCTCTGGATCGGGGATCGCACCCGCCAGCCGGACCATGCGCACATCGAGTTCGCGCGCGGCGTGAAGAACCCGATCGGCCTCAAGTGCGGCCCCTCGATCGACGCCGACGGCCTGTTGCGTCTCATCGATGCGCTCGACCCAAAGAACGAAGCCGGACGGCTGACGCTGATCTGTCGCTTCGGTGCCGACAAGGTCGGTTCACACTTGCCGAAGCTGGTGCGGGCCGTCGCCCGCGCCGGTCGCAAGGTCGTTTGGTCTTGCGATCCGATGCACGGCAATACGATCTCGGCGGTCACCGGCTACAAGACGCGGCCGTTCGATCGGATCCTCAAGGAGGTCGAGGCCTTCTTCGACGTGCACCGGGCTGAAGGCACGCACGCCGGCGGCATCCATGTCGAGATGACCGGGCAGAACGTGACCGAGTGCACGGGCGGCGCGACCGCGATCAGCGAGACACAGCTCTCCGACCGCTACCACACGCACTGCGATCCGCGCCTCAACGCCGATCAATCGCTGGAGCTGGCGTTCCTCGTCGCCGAACGGCTGAAGCGTGACAGGGTCGACGCACCGCCGATGGCGGCCTCGGCTTCCGCATGACTAGGAGTGCGGCGCCGGTCGGCCGGCGCCGCACTCCTAGTCAGCAACGGTTCTCCGCCATCGCCACCCTCGAGGGCGCTCTACCGGCGGCGCATCCACCACCCGCGCCGCGACGGTAATTGCTCTGCCGAGCCTCCCCGCATACTCTCCGCTCCATGACAGCACCCGCATCCCTCAAAATCGCGCTCGCGCAGCTCAATCCGACAGTCGGCGACCTCGACGGCAACGCTGCCAAAGTCGTCGCGGCCCACGAAGAGGCCGCCCGTCGAGGCGCAGACCTCGTCGTCTTCCCGGAGTTGTTCGTCACCGGTTATCCGCCTGAAGATCTTGTGCTGAAACCCGCCTTCCAGGCTGCGGCGCGCGCCCGCGTCGAACATCTGGCAAAGACCCTGAAAGCCGGGCCAGCCGTGCTGCTCGGCACGATCTGGGCCGATGCCGGCAAGGTCTACAATGCGGTCGCGATGCTCGATGGCGGCGCCATAACCGCGGTCCGCTACAAGGTCGATCTGCCGAACTATGGTGTCTTCGACGAGAAGCGTGTCTTCGCGAGCGGTCCGTTGCCGGGCCCGATCCCGTTTCGCGGCATCAGGATCGGTGCGCCGATTTGCGAAGACATCTGGGCGGACGAGGTGACGGAGTGTCTCGAGGAATGCGGCGCTGAGATGCTGCTTGTTCCGAACGGTTCGCCGTTCGACTGGAAGAAGCCGGACGTGCGCATGACGATCGCCGTCGCGCGGGTGACCGAAACGGGCCTGCCGCTCGCCTACGTCAATCAGGTCGGCGGCCAGGACGAACTCGTGTTCGACGGCGGCTCGTTCGTCCTCAACGCGGACCGTTCGCTTGCCGTGCAGATGCCGCATTGGCGCGAGGCGCTGGTCATGACGGACTGGGCGCGCGGCGCGGAGGGGTGGCGTTGCGCGGACGGCACTGTCGTGCCTTTGCTCGAGAGCACGGCGGCGGCCTATCAGGCGTGCATGCTGGGCCTGCGCGATTATGTCGAGAAGAACGGCTTCCCGGGCGTCGTGCTCGGTCTTTCGGGTGGCATCGATTCAGCGCTCGTCGCGGCGCTCGCCGTCGACGCACTGGGCGCCGGGCGTGTCCATGCGGTGATGTTGCCGTACCGCTATACGTCGGCGGAGAGCCTCGAGGACGCGGCCGCCTGCGCCGGGGCGCTCGGCTTGCGTTACGACACGGTGCCGATCGCCGCCCCCGTCGAGGGCTTCGCGTCGGCGCTGGCAGAGGTTTTCGCGGGCACCGATGCCGACATCACCGAGGAGAACCTGCAGAGCCGGGCACGCGGTACGATTCTGATGGCGATCTCCAACAAGTTCGGCGGCATGGTGGTGACGACGGGCAACAAGAGCGAGATGTCGGTCGGTTACGCGACGCTCTACGGTGACATGAACGGCGGCTTCAACCCGATCAAGGATCTCTACAAGATGGAGGTTTACCGCTTGTCCGAATGGCGCAACGCGAACCGCCCCGTTGGCGGTCACGGCCCGGCCGGCGTCGTCATCCCCGAGAATATCCTGACGAAGGCGCCGACGGCCGAACTACGCGACAATCAGAAGGACCAGGACAGCCTGCCGCCCTATCCGGTTCTCGACGATATTCTGGGCTGCCTCGTCGAGAAGGAGATGAGCGTCGCCGAGATCGCGTTGCGAGGCCACGACGTCGAGACGGTGCGCAAGGTCGAGCGTCTGCTCTACATCTCGGAGTACAAGCGGCGTCAGGCAGCACCGGGCGTCAAGATCTCGTCGCGGAACTTCGGCCGTGATCGTCGCTATCCCATCACCAACCGTTTCCGCGAGGATGCGAGCATCAGCGGGGAGACCGATCAGGACGCACAGCGGGTCGCGGCACCGGCGATGGTCGCGCCGCGCAACGACGGGGGCGATGGCTTCTGATGACGGTACGCGTTCGCTTCGCGCCGAGCCCGACGGGCCAGCTGCACATCGGCAATATCCGCACCGCTGTGCTGAACTACCTGTTTGCGTTGAAGTCCGGCGGCCGGTTTCTGCTGCGCATGGACGATACCGACCAGGAACGCTCGACCGAGGAATTCGCCGCAGGCATAAAGGCAGATCTCGATTGGCTGGGGCTCACGACCGACTGGCACGCGCGCCAGTCGGATCGCATCTCGCGCTATCACGAGGTTGCAGAAGTGCTGCGGGCCTCGGGGCATCTCTATGCCTGCTATGAAAGCGCCGATGAACTCGATCGCCGCCGCAAGCGCCAGCTCGGTCGCGGCCAGCCGCCGATCTACGACCGCGCTGCACTGAGACTGACGGCCGAACAGCACGCGGCCCAGGTGGCGGAAGACCGCCATGCCTATTGGCGGCTGCGGCTGCCCAATACCGAAGGATCAGATCGTCTCGAACCGCTGCCGACGCTCGTTTCGTGGAACGACCTGATCCGCGGCGATCAAGCCGTCGATCTCGGCTCGCTCTCGGACCCGGTTCTGATCCGCGCCGACGGCACGTTCCTCTATACCTTCACAAGCGTCGTCGACGACATCGATTTCGAAATCACTCACATCGTGCGCGGCGGTGATCATGTCACCAACACCGGCGTCCAAATTGCGCTATTCGAGGCGCTGGGTGCGGTGCCGCCAGCCTTCGCGCATCACAGCCTTCTCGTCGATGGCGAAGGTCACGCGCTTTCGAAGCGCGATGGTGCGCAATCGATCGCCAGCCTTCGCGAGGCCGGATACGAGGCCATGGCGGTCGTGTCGCAGGCGGCATTGATCGGTACGTCGGACGCCATCGAGCCACATGACCATCTCGCGACCCTGGCCGACGGATTTGCCTTCTCAAAGATCTCGCTGGCGGCGGCTCGCTTTGAAATGTCGGAACTCGCGACCCTCAACGCCCGGCTGCTGCACCGAATGCCCTACGAGCAGGCGGCGGAGCGTCTTGCGGCACTGGGGATAGCGGGTGGCGCGCCGTTCTGGTCCGCGGTTGCGGGCAACCTCGAGCGGATGGCGGATGCGCGCGTGTGGTGGGATGTGGTTGCAGGCGACGTCGAACCCGTCGTCGAGGACGCGGCGCTACTCGCGCAAGCGGCCGAACTATTGCCGCCGGAGCCGTGGGACAGCGAAACGTGGCCTCAATGGACGCGCGCCGTCAGGGAGAAGACCGGCGCCAAGGGCCGTCAGCTCTTCCATCCGTTGAGGCTGGCGCTCACGGGGCGCGATGCGGGCCCGGAACTCAAGATGCTGTTGCCGCTGATCGGGCGCAAGCGCGCCGCCCTGCGCCTTTCAGGTGAGACGGGCTGATTGCTCGCAACGTTACTGCATCAGCCAAACCAAGCCTCGGGGCATGGACGGCACTGCGAGATGCCGGCGGCGGGGTGACAACTTGGCGCGCGAGCGGTCGGCTCAACGCGGGCGCCACGGATCGAGCGCGTCGCCGATCTGTGGCTTGCCACGGGCAGGCGCGGCCGGACCGCTCCTCCGTTGATCCTGATCAGCCGCGCCGACTGACGGCAATGCCTGGCCGGGAATGCTTTGCGTTCCGAAATTCTGCGCCTGCTTGGCACCCGGCATCGTCGACTTCGGCAGATACTCCGCCTGCTTGCACGAGCAGCCCTGGACGTATTCCTTGCGGTAAAGGAACGCGGTCTTGAGCTTGGTGTAGAGTTCGTTGTTGTCGACAGCGACCATCTGGTCCACGGCGCCGCCCGGATTTTGATAGTAGTAGAGCTGGGCGGGTGCTGCGCATTTTGACTGGCAAACTTCCGAATCGCGCTGGAAGTGGTTCGGCAGGGTCGAGAACGAGACCGGGAAATAGTAGCCGTCGCAAAGCCGCACGCAGACCGTTCTGTAGGTTGCGAACGGTAGCGCATTGTAGCGTGCGCCGCCGCCGCTGCCGCCACTGTCCTCGTCCTGCCAGAGACCAGAGAACGGTGAACTGTCGCGGCGTCGCGCTTCTTCCTGGTAACTCGAGCCGCAGCCGTTGCGGGCGAGCGCACGGATGATCTCGTCCTGGTAGCTCTGGCCGCTCGACGACTGGATCTGCTGGCGTTCGGCCTCGAGCCCTGCGAGCTTGCGCTTATTGTCTTCGACGTCTCGGGATAGATCCCGGCACTTGCGCGAATTGCGCAGCTGCTTGCTGAACAAGAACCACTCGTAGCAGTCGCTGCGTTCGAGCTTGGCATCGAGTGATCTGACGGTCCGCTCGAGTTGCCGGATGTCGGCTTCGATCCGCGGAAGCACCTCGCGCGATTGGCTTCCGCGTTGCGATTCCTGCACGAGCCGCTGTTCGAGATTGAGGCAGACCGAATTGCTGCTGCTGTCGCGCTCCTGCCAGCCGCCGGTTGCAGCTCCGTTCGGCAAGGGGGCGGGCGCCTGGCGCGCGGGCTCGCGCGGGATCGGCTTCGGCCGCTCGTTGTCCCATGGCCATGAGAAGCCCTGGGCCAGCACCGGCATGGCAGCGGTTGCCGTCAGGCCCACCACGGCGAGCAGAGCCGACACCACGACCGTTGCGATCGACGCGCGACGGTGGCGTTGGCCGGACGTGACTGGCTCGGAATGCTGCATGATCCTCGTCTGCTTAGCCTTTCCAGGTGGCAACTCGCTAGGCGAATATTGCGGACCAATCATGGCAATCCACAGGCGTGCGGCATTTCGGGCGGCGATACGGTCCAAACATGGGAGTGGGGCCGTTCTGCGCAGTACCGATGAATTCTGCTGCAACCTGGGTGTGGCAGTTGCGAAATGGCCGTCCAGGGGCTTCAATGCGGCTGGCATTGCGAGAGTCGGGTGTGGCCGCCTCGCGCCTTTGGAGGGGCAAGATGAACGGCTGTAGACTCCGCCGCGCGGTGTATGGACTGTCTATTGCTGCCAGTGTCGCGGCCAGTGTCGCGGCCAGTGTCGCGGCCGGTTTCGCGCTCGCGTGGGCCGGCGGCTGGTCGCCTGCGCGGGCCGAAGGCGTCGACGCGAACCTGACGTGTGTTTTCGATGGGGGCTTCTCGTGGTCTTATGAAGCCGGGAAATTTGCGTCCAAGGCTCCCGAGCCGTTGGCCTTCGAGATTGCCGATATCGATCTCGAGGCGCAATCGGCCCGACTGAGGACGCGCGACGGCAATGGCGCTGGCGCGCTGCGGGTGGTGCGTGCCCTCAACGCGAACCACTTTCTCGAAGTGGTCAACGAGGGGTTCTTGACGCTCACGACGGTCTACGACTTCGATCCCGCCAAGAGCGCATATCCGGCCGTCCACTCACGCCATTTGGGCTTGCTCGGACAGCCGATATTTGCCCAGTACACCGGCCTCTGCCGCAAGGCCGGGTAAGAGTCGCCGGACGTCGTTGTCAGCGCAAGGCCGTGGTGCCCGCCCAAGGCGCGCCGAAGATCGCCCGGGCGGCCAATCGAGGAGATCGTCCGTGCCCCTTCATCTCGTCAAGCTGTGCGTCGGCGCCGCATCGATCGAGGATCTCGGTGTCTGGCAGGCCGAACGGCTGCGCGAGGCGCGGCGGCGCAAGCGCGGCGCGGCACTTTTTCATACAACATTCCAGACGCCGCGCCGGCAGAGTGAGCTTCTCGATGGTGGCTCGCTCTATTGGGTCATCAAGGGTGCAATCCAGGTGCGCCAGCGTCTCGTCGGGTTCGGCGAGGGCGCAAAGGACGATGGCTCGCCGTGTTGCCTGCTGCTACTCGATCCGGAACTCGTCCCTGTGCGTCCCGTGCCGCGGCGGGCCTTCCAGGGTTGGCGCTACCTGACAGCCGGCGATGCGCCACCCGATCTGGCCGACCTCGGCGGACGGGACGTCGCATCGATGCCCGACACGCTGCGCCGGGAGTTGATTGAACTGGGGTTGATCTGATCGGGCGCGGATGCCTCATCGGGGTTCGTCGACCGGCGGCGAGGGGGGCATCGCTTCGGCGCCGAACTCGCGATAACGTGCCGGGCGAAAAGACACATCAACCTGCCGTATCCTGGAAATCCTATCGCATGTCCAATTCCCTGGTCAAAGACACCCTCCGGCAGTTGCCCGCCACGGTTCCCTTCGTTGGCCCCGAAGCGCTGATGCGCGCGCGCGGGCATGCCTTCAAGGCGCGGATCGGCGCCAACGAAAGCGTCTTTGGCCCGTCGCCGCGCGCCCTCGCTGCCATGCACGAAGCGGTCGATGGTGCGTGGATGTATGCCGACCCGGAGAGCTACGACCTGCGTTCAGCGATCGCTCGCCTGCATGGCATCGCGCCTGGCAACGTGGTGATCGGCGAGGGCATCGACGGTCTGCTTGGGCTGACCTTGCATATCGTGCTGCCGGCAGGTGGCACGGTGGTGACGTCGGATGGCGCCTATCCGACATTCAACTTCCACGTCGCGATGCACGGTGGCCGGCTGGTGCGCGTTCCCTATCGCTGCGACCGCGAGGATCTCGGGGCGCTTCTCGATACCGCAGTGCGCGAAAAGGCGCGCGTCCTCTACGTCTCGAACCCCGACAACCCGATGGGCTCATGGTGGCCGGCGTCCGACATCGAGCAGCTGATCGCTGAGATCCCCGAAGGGATGCTGCTGATCCTAGACGAAGCCTACGGCGACACCGCGCCAGTTGGCACGCTCCCGCCCGTCGATATCGCCAACCCAAGGCTCCTGCGGTTCCGGACATTCTCGAAGGCTTACGGTCTTGCGGGCGCGCGCGTCGGCTATTGTTTCGGCGAGGCGTCTCTGATTGCCGAATTCGAAAAGGTGCGCAACCATTACGGCATCAATCGCATCGGCCAGATCGGAGCACTCGCGGCGCTATCGGATCGGGACTATCTCGCCTCAGCCGTCTCCATGATCGCGCGTTCGCGCGAGCGGATCGCGGATGTCGCGCGCGACAACAATCTATTGCCACTACCCTCGGCAACGAATTTCGTCGCGATCGATTGCGGTGCCGACGGCACGTTCGCCAAGAAAGTACTCGATGGCGTGTTATCGCGCGATGTCTTCATCCGCATGCCGGGTGTGGCGCCGCTCAATCGTTGCATCCGGGTGAGCTGCGGACGCGATTGCGATATCGACCTGTTCGCGGAAGCCTTGCGCGCCTCGCTTGCGGCTGCGCGCGGCTGATTTCAAGCGACGCGCCGCCGACGTGACGCAGCGGGAACCGGGCGAGGCGCGAACGGGCGCGCGCTCGAGTGTGCGCGGCGTGACCCGCCAGGGTCGTTGCCGTCGTCTCTCGAGATGAATGACAGCGTCGACGATAACGGTAAAGGATTAGGCGGGCTGTCTTCTTGTCGAAGCATATGCGACAGTTTGTCAAATTTGCTACAGGAGAACGCCATGACCGCGACCACATCGCAGCCGGCTTCGCCCGCCGGCATGAGCCTGACAGCAAAGATCCTCATTGGAATGGCGGCGGGCCTCGTCGTCGGTGTCATCCTCAACAACTTCTCCACTCCCTTCATCGACAAGCACATCGTGGACGGCCTCTTCGGGATGGTCGGCAAGATGTTTCTCAATGCACTCAAGATGCTTGTGGTGCCGCTGGTGACGTTCTCGTTGCTTTGCGGTGTGATCGGCATCGGCGACGTCGCGCAGCTTGGGCGCGTCGGCGGCAAGGCGTTTGTGCTCTACCTCGGCACCACCACGCTCGCGATCGGTCTTGCCATCGTGCTCGCCGTGCTGATCGGGCCCGGCAAGGGGTTCGACATGCAGGGCATCGATACATCCGGCATTACGGGCAAGACTGCGCCATCGGTGTGGGATGTCTTCGCCGGCATCGTTCCATCGAACCCCATCAAGGCGTTCGCCGAGGGTGAGATGCTGCAGATCATTCTCTATGTGATGATCGTCGGCATTGCCGCGTTGATGCTCGGCAAGCAGTCCGAACCGTTCGCGCGGGCTTGCGAATACATGAATGAGTTGATGATGAAGGTCGTCGTCATCGTCATGCACTTCGCGCCGTATGGCGTCTTCTGTCTCATCGCCCGCACGTTCGCCATTCAGGGCATCGAGCTGTTCGTACCCGTGCTCGCCTATGTCGTGACGCTTGTCAGCGCGCTTGCGATTCATCTGTTCATAACGTTGATGGTGCTGCTCAAGCTGTTCTCCGGTCTCAGTCCACGAATCTTCCTCGAGAAGATCAGGCCAGCGCAGCTGTTCGCATTCTCGACGGCAAGCTCCAACGCCACCATCCCCGTGACGTTCCGCTCGGTCACCGAACGCGTCGGCGTCGACAATTCGGTTGCCTCCTTCACGGTGCCGCTCGGTGCCACAATCAACATGGACGGCACGGCGATCATGCAAGGTGTCGCCACTGTCTTTCTTGCCAATGTCTATGGCATCGATATCGGTCCGACGGGCTATCTCACGGTGATTGCGATGGCCGTGCTCGCGTCCATCGGCACAGCGGGTGTGCCGGGCGTCGGGCTCGTGATGCTGACGATGGTTCTCAGTCAGGTCGGATTGCCGATCGAGGGCATTGCCCTGATCATGGGCGTCGACAGGCTGATGGATATGCTGCGGACCGCCGTCAATATTTCAGGTGACGCAGTCGTGACGACGATCGTCGCCAAGGGCGAGAACAAGATCGACCTCGCGGTGTTCAACGATCCGAACGCAGGCATCATCGACGACGACGACCTCGTGATCGACGACGAGGCGGAAGCCGTACTGGCCCGGGCGACGCACGAGCGCGGCTGAGGTCGAGGCGACGTGTCGATTTCTGGGCACCCGGCGGTCGGCACGTCGTGCGTGCAGGGACGGGGTGCCTGCAGGGACGGCGCGGCTGGCCCCCGACCGCGGCTGACCGGTTCGCTTGGACTGGCCGGCGAGCCTCGGCCACCTGGTGTAGGGCCGGCCAAGTCAGTTCGCTGAGACCGGGCCAGCGAGTTCGAGCCGACCGAAGCCAATTGCATCTCGATGTCACGGATAAGGGAGGTCCGAGGCCAACTCGCGACTCACATGAGACCAGCGTGAGCCTAGCTCGCGACAGGACAAAGCCCGGTGGGGCACAAGGCCCCCCGGGCTCGCCGGATCGCTTCCATGGGCTCCGTTTGTGACACTGCTGCCGAGGTGGCTCTGCTGTCTGCCTGTGCGTCGGGTTCGCATGAACCGTGATGACGCTTCATTGGCATGTCGCGGCGAGCTTCGTGCAAGATCAGCTGTCGGTTGAGCCTGTATCGATCACCATCGAATATCTCGCGTTTGCACCCGCAGATCCCGAACACTTGCCACTGGCGCAGCGCATTCGGCCAAGTTCAGCGCGCAGCTCAGAAGTCACGCACCATGCATGACAAGGCTAGTAGCGCGGAAAGTCTGCAAATGTTACTTGCGAGCAAGTAGTTTCCAAATTGTCTTGCTCGGCCACCGCGTGTCCATGCAGTTAAGTACTGATGACGCGATGGCTAGTGCTTACCCGGCGGAGACATTTTCTTAGACCTCATCTCGAAGCGATGGACGAATTGTGCTCCCGGTCTGTCATCCTGTCAACGCCAAATGGCCCCTTCCGCTGTCGACCGTGTCAGCCGGTTTCAATGCCGCGCCACATCCCGGGCCTCACTCCGCCGGGTCGCCGCACGATTGTTGTGCCCGTCGTTTGTTGTGCCCGTCGTTCGCGCGAGAAGAAGCGGCGCCTGCGCCATCAGCCGCATCGGTCCGACCGCCGTCGCCGGCACATGGGGCCGAGGATATTCCGAATGCGAACAATCGGCTCTGGAGCGCTGCCGATCGCGGGGGTTGGTTAATTCGATATTGAGGGAATGCGTCTAATGTCGGAGGTCGGCAGCAGTCGGCACATCCGCCGCGCTCGTCCTTGCGGGGTTGTCGCGGTTGGACACCCGAAGACCAGCGCGCTTTTGCGCGGCCGGGACTGCCTTGGGATCGCGTATTCAAGAGATATTGTGCGCGAGGGTCTGCGGCGGGTCGCCGCCGATAAGAGGTTTGGCATGAAGGCGCGCGGCTGGTTCTTCGGACTTTCAGGCATAACGTTCGCGAGTTTTGCATTCCTGAGCGGGGCGGCGCCCGACCTGCAGAAGATCGCAGATCCTGCAGCCTTGCCGGCGATGCCGCAATTGACAGGGATCGAGCAGCCGTCGGCCGCCGCGATGAGCGACATGTTGAGCGGGCTCGATGCAACATCGCTGCTGGTCGGTGTCGCCATTGGATTCGGGCTCGCCGTCGCGGGGCGCGTTTCGTGGCTCGACCTGCCGCGCCGGGCGATTGCTTGGTTGATCGCGCACGAGAGCAACTTCTATCGCGCCGGCATTGCCGCCGTCTGCCTCGGGGTTCTGCTGTTCTATTGACGCGAGATCATCGTCGGGTGAGGGCCCGGATGCCGATTGCGACGTCGTCGCGTCACCCGTCATTGCAGCGCACCCGCACCAGCTCGGCAGTGATGCCGCACCCGACAAATCATCCTCAACGCTCGGCTGGTATAAGACGGCGTGGCCCGCCATGCGCGAGGACGGCATACTGATATGCCTGAATTGAGCCGCTCGGTCCGTGCCGCTGAAGGTTGCGGCTGGTCATACGCTGGGCCTGTCGAAAAAGGGGAATTGATCATGACGCTTGAACGCTGCATCACCGAAATGGGCATGGGTGTCGATGTCCACGGCCGCGACTACACGCGCGCGGCGCGCCGTGCGGTGTCAGACGCCATCCGCCATTCGAGCCTGCATCTCTTCAGGGTCATCGGCAAGTCGCGCGACGACATGGTGATCACCGTCGTCATCGGCGTGCCCGAGCCAGACCGGATCGATCGCGCGGCGGTGGCCGCGGAACTACCCTATGGCACCGTGACGGTCACGGCTGAGAAGGGTGGGCTCGAAGTTCCAAACGCCGACGGCTCGGACGCCATCATCATCGCCAATGCCGCCGTGCTGGTTCACTTCGATTTGGGGTGACACACCTTCATCGAATTTCACACCAGACGGCATGAAGCCCGAGCATTGCTGCCCGGGCTTCATTTTTTGTCGGTCAGGTGAAGCGACGTCGACTACACCGAGTAGTACATGTCGTACTCGACTGGGTGCGGCGTCATCTCGTAGCGCATGTTCTCTTCCATGCGCAATTCGATGTAGGCGTCGATCATGTCGTCGGAGAACACGCCGCCCATCTTCAGGAACGCGCGGTCTTCGTCGAGCGACTTCAGCGCCTCGCGCAGCGAGCCGGCAACCGTCGGGATCTGTGCCAGTTCGGCCGGCGGCAGATCGTAGAGGTTCTTGTCCATCGGGTCGCCCGGATGGATCTTGTTCTTGATGCCGTCGAGGCCGGCCATCAGCATCGCGGCGAACGCCAGATACGGATTGGCGCCCGGATCGGGGAAGCGGATCTCGATGCGCTTCGCCTTCGGGCTCGTCACGTGCGGAATGCGGCACGATGCCGAGCGGTTGCGCGCGGAGTAGGCGAGGAGGACGGGCGCCTCGTATCCTGGCACCAGACGCTTGTAGGAGTTCGTCAGCGGGTTGGTGAAGGCGTTGATGGCCTTGGCGTGCTTCAGGATGCCGCCGATATAGAACAGGCACATTTCCGAGAGGTCGGCGTACTTGTTGCCGGCGAACATCGGCGTGTCGCCCTTCCAGATCGACTGGTGGACGTGCATGCCCGAGCCGTTGTCGCCGAACACGGGCTTCGGCATGAACGTCGCCGTCTTGCCGTAGGCCTGGGCGACGTTGTGGACGACATACTTGTAGATCTGCATGCCGTCGGCCATCGTGATCATCGGGCCGAACTTGACGCCAAGTTCGTGCTGGGCGGCAGCCACCTCGTGGTGATGCTTCTCGACGACGACGCCCATCTCGGAGAGCACCGAGAGCATCTCGGAGCGGATGTCCTGGCAGCTGTCGACGGGGGGAACCGGGAAGTAGCCGCCCTTTATGCGCGGGCGGTGGCCGAGGTTGCCCATCTCGTAGGCGGTATCGCTGTTGGTCGGCAGCTCGGTCGAGTCGACCTTGAAGCCGGTGTTGTACGTGGTGGCGGAGAAGCGGACGTCATCGAAGATGAAGAACTCTGCTTCCGGGCCGAAGAACACGCGATCGCCGATACCGAGCGATGCCATATAGGATTCCGCCTTCTTGGCGATCGAGCGCGGATCGCGCTCGTACATCTCGCCCGTCGAGGGCTCGAGCACGTCGCAGAACAGCGCCATCGTGGTCTGGGCGAAGAAGGGGTCGATGTGTGCCGACGCCGGGTCGGGCATCAGCAGCATGTCGGAGGCCTCGATGCCCTTCCAGCCGGCGATGGACGAGCCGTCGAAGGCGTAACCATCGGTAAAAAGGGATTCGTCCACACACGAGACGTCGGCCGTCACATGCTGCATCTTTCCCTTGGTATCCGTGAAGCGGAGGTCGACGAATTTGACCTCCTTGTCCGTCAGCATCTTCACGACGTCGCTAGCGTTCTTCATGAGAGCTCCCCTGTTGCGAGCGCTTGTGTTCTTGAAATTGCGTTGTTGGTAGGCGGCCGGCGACCGATGCCGCCAGCGAACCGCGTTGCGGTCAGATGGCTTCCGCCCCGGTTTCGCCGGTACGGATACGGATCGCTTCCTCGATCGTCGAGACAAAAATCTTGCCATCGCCAATTCGGCCGGTCTTGGCAGCGTTCTGGATCGCCTCGACGGCCTTTTCAAGCATTTCGTCGGCCAGGACGACTTCGACCTTCACCTTCGGCAGGAAATCGACGACGTATTCCGCTCCGCGATAGAGTTCTGTATGGCCCTTCTGACGGCCGAACCCCTTTGCCTCGATGACAGTGATGCCCTGCAGTCCGATTTCCTGCAGCGCCTCTTTCACTTCGTCGAGCTTGAAGGGTTTGATTATGGCCTCGATCTTTTTCATGCTCCCCACTTCCTCCTGGGCATGCCGCACGCGGACCACCTCCGGGGGGAGGCGTCGAGCAGCAGCTGGCGCTCACCAAAGCATGTGCCATGCCAAATGGTGAACAGATATATAAACGCATGAGATACAGAAGTTTAGCTCTGAAATCTCCGCAACTGGCGTCGAATTCGGCAAACGAATTGCCTAATAAGCGGGCATCATGCGCGTTATATCGGCAACTTCGGTCGCGATGCTCGGCGCCGGAGCCGCTGCCATAAGCAACTGACACCTCGTTGGGCAAGTCGATTGCTGCCGCGCCACCAATGGACGCGTGGTCGCGAGTTCGCGGTATGACTACGTTGTGCCGAGACAGGCTGGAACACAAGTGCCGGGCCGCAGGCGAATAGAAGTGCGGGGTGATATGCGGGGGATGCGCGTGATGACGGCCAGGTACGACCAGCATCTTGAGCTGCTGACAACGAGCGAGATGGCCGCAGCCGACGCGGCGACGATCCAATCGGGCACCGCCGGCCTCGCGCTGATGGAGGCCGCTGGCCGTGCGGTGGCGGACGCGGCTTGGCTGCGCGTTGCGCGCGGTGATCGCGTTGTCGTGGTGTGCGGACCCGGCAACAACGGTGGCGACGGGTTCGTCGCGGCGCGACTGCTCGCGGAGCGAGGATGCGCGGTCGAAGTTGTCCTGTGTGGCACGCGCGACCAGTTGCGTGGCGATGCAGCGCACATGGCAGCGCGTTGGACCGGCGCAATCCTCTCTCCGCCTAATGCGCATATCGAAAATGCTCCGTTGATCATCGACGCGCTGTTCGGCGCTGGGTTGACGCGGCCCATCGACGGCATCGCCGCCTGCCTCGTCGGCGACATCAACAGGGCGCGCGAGGCAGGTGCCACCGTCATCGCCGTCGATGTGCCGAGCGGTGTCGACGGATCGACGGGGGCGGCGGGCCCGGTCGCGGTTCGTGCCTCCGAAACGGTGACGTTCTTTCGGCGCAAGCCCGGTCATCTGATGCTGCCGGGGCGTCTGCTGTGCGGCAAGGTGACGGTCGCCGATATCGGCATAGATGCCGCCGTCCTCGCGGCGATTGGCCCCCGTCAGTTCGCCAATTCTCCCGCTCTCTGGCTGGCCGAATTCCCCTGGCCGCGTCTCGACGGTCACAAGTACGATCGCGGGCATGGTGTCGTCGTTTCGGGGCCGGCTGAAATGACCGGAGCTGCCCGTCTCGCCGCACGCGCTGCGCTGCGTTCGGGAGCGGGCCTCGTCACGCTCGCGAGCCCTCGCGCGGCGTTTCCCGTCAATGCCGCCCACTTGACGGCCGTCATGGTGGCGCCGTTCACGGTGCCGGACGGTCTCGCCGACGTCCTGTCCGACCCTCGTCGCAATGGCGTGCTGCTCGGTCCCGGGCTCGGCATCGGGGAATCGTCGCGCCGGATGGTCGAGATCGTTCTGGCGAGCCGCTCCGATGCGGTCCTCGATGCCGACGCTCTGACTTCCTACGGATCCGACGCCGACGCGCTCGCGGGCCTGATCAAGCGGCGGGCAAGGGGCCGGGTCGTGGTGACACCGCACGATGGAGAGTTGCGCCGCCTGATGCCCGATCAGCCGGGAGCGTGCACCGGTGACAGGCTGGCGCGGGCCCGGTTCGCGGCGCTCCGTCTCGGCGCCGTCGTCGTGCTGAAGGGAGCGGACACAGTCGTTGCGATGCCCGACGGCCGCGCGGCGATCAACGAGAACGCGCCGCCGTGGCTCGCAACCGCGGGGGCAGGCGATGTGCTGGCTGGTCTCGTCCTCGGGCTCCTCGTCCAGGGCATGCCGGCATTCGAGGCCGCGGCTGCGGCTGTCTGGCTGCACGGTGCGTGCGCTCACCGCATCGGCCCAGGGCTGATCGCAGAGGATCTTCCCGACGTGCTCCCCGACGTTCTCGGACCAATGCATGACGCCGCCGGCCGCCCCGGGTGGAACACGGCCGAGCCCAACGGCGGCATCGGCTAGTGTTGCGTCACTAACGCTT
>JAGRKS010000040.1 GCA_020442185.1 Hyphomicrobiaceae bacterium | reverse complement strand
ACATCACGGAGAAGATGCCGAGTTCGGTGATGCGCGGTTCGCGACCGAGAATTTCAAGTAACCGCTTGTACTCGTCGGGCTTGAGGCCATGCTCGGCGACGATCTCAGGGGTGATGGTTGTTGTGGCGGCCTTGCTGGAAGCCTTGTTTGCGGTCGGTGCTGCGGCGTCGGTCATGTTGGTCCCGGCGAAATGATCCCGTTTGGGCTGCTTATAGCGGGAGACTCTTGGCTTGTCTCAAGAGGTGAGACGATTGTTCACCCCTGCCGCGACCTGACGGCGCATCCGAACGCCGAAAGAACCGGGTTAGGAAAATAGGCGAACAAGTCGATCGGCGCACCTGCCACCGCGATCTCTGGCGCGAGGCAGCGATCCGGGGCTCAAATCTCCGGCCCCATTGGTGCGCCATCCCAAGGCCGGGCGCGGTCTGGTCCGAGAAGGAGCGTGGCGTGTTGGAAGCACTGATTTTCGATGTCGACGGTACCCTTGCCGAAACCGAGGAGGCGCATCGCGCCGCGTTCAATCGGGCGTTCTCCGAGTCAGGCCTCGGTTGGGAGTGGGATCAGCCACTCTATGGGCAATTGCTGAACGTGACGGGTGGCAAGGAGCGCATTGCACACTATCTGGCGCGGGGCGCCAGTGTGGAAGCCCCGCTCTCGGCGGAAGACATTGCGCGTCTCCATGCCCGCAAGACAGCAATTTTCGGCGAGATCGTCGCGACGGGCGGGGTGCCCCTGAGACCTGGCGTCGAAGCCCTGATACGACATGCTCCAGAGGCTGGCATCCGCCTCGCCATCGCAACGACGACGACGCTCGCGAACGTGGAAAACCTGCTCGGCGCGACACTCGGCGAGGACGGTCTCGACCGGTTCGAGGTCATCGCGGCCGGCGACGAGGTGCCGGCGAAGAAGCCGGCCCCCGACGTGTTCCTGCTGGCACTGAAGCGGCTCGGGCTGCCCGCCGGCCGCTGTCTGGCGCTCGAGGATTCCGCACATGGTCTCGCTTCCGCACGCGCCGCCGGTTTGGCGGCCCTGATTACCCGCAGCGCCTATACCGCAAGCCAGAACTTCGACGGTGCGGCAGCCGTCGTGGACAATCTGGTGGAACTGGTGGACGGCGACGCCGGTCGTCATGGCCTCGGTTCGGACGGATCCGTCGGTGCAGCGCTGGGGCCGCAGATCCTCGCCGAGCTGACCAGGATCGCCATGCGGGCTGCCTGAGGAAGCCCTGCCGCGGATCACAACCCGCATCGCTCAGATTCTTGAAACGAGGCAGCTCGTCCCAGCAGCTGCTCTTCGAGTAAGCCGGCGCGCGCCGGTTTGCCCGGGCGGAGACTGTGCTCCTACCCGTTCGGGCTGTGACGGTTTCGCGCTGCAGCGCGCGCAATGCTGCTGCGCAACATCGACACTTTATCGCAGCGATTCAGCGGACTAATTACTAGCCCACGCCGCCGGGCACGACAGAAATCGTCGTGCACAAACAACATGAGCGGCGCCTTGAGAACATGATCACGAGAATGCAAAGGAGCACGACAATGGCAGCTTTCAATGTGAAGGGAAGTGTCGCGGCACTGGCCTCCGTTCTGGTTGCCGCCAGCGCGGCATCGGCAGCAGGCACCGTTTCGGATCCGGTTCAGCTGAAGCTGACGCCGCGTCACGGGGTGAGCTTCGACGTCGGCTCCAAGCGCGCGATCGCCTATTACCTCGGCAAGGGCGGCCTCTGTGATCTGACGGTTCTGATGTCGGATGCGTCGTTGCATGACGAGATCAAGGGGGCTGCGACCCGCGTCACAATTCCGGTCATTCCGACGCGCTCGGCACGCATCGACACGGCGGAAGGAAAGACGCTCGAGTTCAAGTGCCAGCCGTCGGCATCGGCGATGTCGGTGACGGTGCTCGAACAGGTCGCGTTCGCCGCAAACCGTAAGTAAGGCGCGGGCGTACCGCGCTGTCTGCGGCAGCGCTTTGCCAGTCTGGGCGAAGGCCGTCCGGAACGCATGAATGAAAAAGGGGGGAAGAGCTGCGCGCTCGCCCCCCTTTTTTCGTTTTGCGGGGCAATTCGTTTGCAAGTGTGCAGCGTTTTTGTGCGCTTGCCCTCGCGGTGCCGACGAGGCGCATTTCAATGGACGTCAAGCGACGACCGCGCGCAGGAAGATGCCTGCCCCGACAACTGCGAGCGCCAGCAGGAAGACCAGCCGGAACGTCGCTTCGGGCAGGCGATGGCGCACGCGCCGGCCGATCCACTGGCCGACAAGTGCCGGCACGATAGCCAAGACCGACATCGCCGCAAGCCCACCCGGTAGCAGGTTGCGTCCGCCGAGGTTGATCCCGAGTGCAAGGGTCGCGACGAGGAAGATGACGCCCATCGACTGGATGAGGGCATCGCGATCGAGGCCAAGGGCCCGCAGATAGAGCGCGGTCGGGAACACGTAGACACCCGTCATGCCGGCGAGTGTGCCACTCAACAGCCCGACGGCCGGCGTGACGTAGCGCTCGTGGCGTCCCGGCGCCGGCAGTTCCATGTTGGCGAGGCTCGCCACCGCGTAGACCACGAGGATGAGGCCGAGCAGGGCGCGCATGCTGTCGGGGCGGGCGGATGCAAGAATGCCGACGCCGATCGTGATTCCCATTACGGTCGTGACGAGGTACGGCAACAACCGCGAAGCGAGCGGCCGGATGGCGTCGCCCTGGAAGGCCTGAAAAATGTTCATGACGAACGTCGGCACGATGACCAGAGCCAGCGCCGTCTGGATGCCGTAGAGCGGCGCGATGATCGCAACCGCCATCAGCGGCGGTCCGAAGCCGACGACGCCCTTGACGAAGCCGCCGAGGAAAAATGTCACGGCAACAAGCGCGATGAACTCGGGCGTCCAGGGGTTCATTGGCCGCCTATCGCAATGGTACGCGTCGCGTGGCTAATCGGTTCGTGAAATCTTCAGTCCATGGCCTCGGCGAATCCGACCACGGCGCTTTCGAAGACGCGCCGGCCGTCGATGCCACCAAGCGCCGTCTCGAACAGCCGTTCGGGATGCGGCATCATGCCAACGATACGGCCGCTTTCGTCCGAGATGCCGGCGATATTGCGCTGGGCGCCATTGGGGTTGGCCGCATCGCTGATTTCACCGGCCGCACTCGCGTAGCGCATCACGACCCGCCCTTCGCCTTCGAGCCGGTCGAGGGTGTCGTCGTCCGCGAAGTAATTGCCTTCTGCATGCGCGATCGGAATGCGGATGACCTCGCCCTCGCGATAGCAGCGCGTGAAGTACGTCGAATTGTTCTCGACGCGGAGGTCGACGTCGCGGCAGATGAATTTCAAGCTGCGGTTGCGCATCAAGACGCCCGGCAGAAGGCCCGATTCGCACAGCACCTGGAAGCCATTGCAGATGCCGAGAACCGGTGTTCCGGCCTTCGCCTTGGCGATGACATCCCGCATGATTGGCGAGTGCGCGGCCATGGCGCCGCAGCGCAAATAGTCACCGTAGGAGAAGCCGCCCGGCAGAACGATGAAATCCGATGCGGGGACCGAGGCTTCGCCATGCCAGACCATGCGCGCCGGAAAGCCGGTGACGCGCTCGATGGCGACCTTAACGTCGCGGTCGCAGTTGGAACCAGGGAACACGATGACGGAAGCGCGAAGCATGGGCGATCTCGCTATAGGCCGATTGCAACGCCGCTGTTTACCTCTCCGGGCACTTAACAGCAACTCAACCCGCTTGTGAAAACATGAGGTGAGGGTACTGGGTAGGGGCGTTTTCCCATGTCAAATCGTGCAACGCGAGCGTTCATCGCGGATATCGCCGGCCAATTCGGCCGATTCCTGTTGCTCGCCGGCCTCATTCTACCTGGCTTTCAGGTCTACGATCTCATGACCACCAAGAACGTGGTGGCCAGTGTCGTCGACGTAAAGCCTCTTTGTCAGAAGCAGAGCTGCAACCTGGGCAAATGCCGCTGGCGCAAGATCCAGTGCGACGCCATGCCTGCCCTGGAAGCCGCAGGCACCCAAGTACGAAGCCGCCCTTACGCCAAGCTCCAATTCGTCGATTCCAAAGGCCGTGAACGCGAGAAATGGGTGAGCTTCTCCAAGCTGGAGATCGACCGCGCCGAGATCGGCGATCACGTCACGGTGGTCTATCGCGGCAATGGCAGGCCCTACGTGGCGCGGCCCTTTTCGTGGCCCCTTGCCGGCCTCGGGTTCAGCATATCGTTTGGCGGGCTCGTCCTGCTGGCGGGGGCCCGCAACTGGCGCAGGGCCGCAACGGCCGAGCCTGATGGGGCCCGGTGGCCCGCCACGCCACGCTATGAGCACGCGCGCCACGAGGAAATGAAACTCGCCACCACGACGGCTCTGCATGCCGTACCCGCGAGTGGCGCCGCAGGACCCGCCCGATATCAACCCCAGCGCGTTGGAGCCGTGCAACGCAACCGCGGCTGGTTCGGCTGAGGCGGCGACACACCGTTGAGCGAGCTACTGGCCGGCAGCCGCCGTCCGGCATGTGCCTTTTTCTAGCGCGACGATCTCGCGACCTCTGAATGTCGAAATCTTGATGTCGAGCTTGTCCAGACGCAGCACCGCGAGCGTCAGCATCTCGTCGTCGGAAAGTTCAGCAACGGATTTCGGCGCCGGTGCCCAGAGCTGCAGCGAGCCATCCTCGGCGCGGGTCGCCGGACAGGACGCGGCGCAGGTTTTTTTCAGCAGTTCTGCGATCGAGGCATCGTGTCCGCCACCGATGGCCGCGACGCGCCAGCGTAACGGCCGAGATGCCACGGCTGCACCGCCGCTGCCGGTTGCGGCACCTGCCCCGGTTGGCTCCGGCGGCGGGTCCTCGAGCGTTACGGCAATCGAGCCGATCGTCCGCCTGAACGGATTGAAGTCCATGCCGAAGGCTTCGGTGGCGCAGGTGTAGGCCGTGACCGTCGGCTGTGACGCCTTCGGTGTCGCCGGATCGCCTGTCGCGTTAGGGCCGGAGCTGCCAGTCGTAGGTTCTGTCATCTGGGCAGGCGGTGCTGTCATCGTGGCCGGCGGTTCAGCCGGAGTTGCAACCGCAGGCTTCGTTGCCGATGTCGCCGCACCTGCGGATGCTGCATCGTCGGCCAAAGCCGGAAATGGCAAGGCGACGAGGCTTGCCGCCGCACCAGCGACAACCGACATGGCAAGGGGTCGCCGATGCGCCGGTCTCATTTCAATACCAGGAGCACGGTGACGACAGCCGCGGCGAGTGGCACCAGAATGAATATCGCTGCCTTGACGGCAAGGAACCGCACAGCCTGCCCTGCGTCTGACCTCGGCTTGGAGCCGTTGCCGTCCTTTCGGTCCATGGCTCCTCAGCCTTCGATCTCGTAGGCATAGTTTTCGATGACGGTGTTGGCGAGCAGGTCCTTGCACATCCTCTCGACGGCTTCGCGTGCCTTCGCGGGGTCGGTTTCAGCGAGTTGCACCTCGATGTACTTGCCCTGGCGGACATCGTCGATGCCGGCAAAGCCGAGGCTGCCGAGGGCGTGCGCGATGGCCTTGCCCTGTGGATCGAGGACACCGTTTTTCAGAGTGATCTTGATGCGGGCCTTCATGGGGTGGTCTCTCATGCTCGTGTCAGCGCGACTGTCGACATGCTTGTGCCCGGAAACAGGGTCCGGGCACAAGATGGTGGATTGGCTTTTTGCTCGTCGCGGCAGCGCCGGTCAATTCGGCTTGTTGGCACCGTTGGAGGCGACGAGAACAGGACCGGCGCCCTTCGGCGGACGGCTCTCGTTCAAGACGCCGAGACGCTTTGCGACCTCCTGATAGGCCTCGAGCATGCCGCCGAGATCGCGACGGAACCGATCCTTGTCGAGCTTCTCGCCCGACTGCATGTCCCACAGACGGCAGCAGTCGGGGCTGATCTCGTCGGCGAGTACGATGCGCATCGTCTCGTTGTCCCAGAGGCGGCCGAACTCGACCTTGAAGTCGACGAGGCGGATGCCGATGCCGAGGAAAAGCCCGACGAGGAAATCGTTGATCCTGAGCGCGAGCTGCATGATCTCGTCGATTTCGGCGGGGGCCGCCCAGCCGAAGGCGGTGATATGTTCTTCCGAGACCATGGGATCGTTGAGCGCGTCAGCCTTGTAATAGAACTCGATGATCGAGCGCGGCAGTGCCGTGCCCTCCTCGAGGCCGAGGCGCGTTGCGAGGGAACCTGCCGCGACGTTGCGCACGACGACTTCGAGCGGGATGATCTCGACCTCGCGGATCAGCTGCTCGCGCATGTTGATGCGTTTGATGAAGTGCGTCGGCACGCCGATCTCACCGAGGCGTTGAAAGATCACCTCGGAGATACGGTTGTTCAACACGCCCTTGCCCTCGATGAGCGCGTGCTTCTTTGCGTTGAAGGCCGTTGCATCATCCTTGAAGTGCTGGATGAGAGTACCCGGTTCGGGGCCCTCGTAGAGCACCTTGGCTTTGCCTTCGTAGACACGACGCCGCCTGTTCATAGGTAGTCCTTTGATCATAAGTCCGTTCTTATTTTACGCGGGGGAAGGTGCTGTCTCCGGATCGCTTTGCTCTTGAACTCGCAGCAGTTTTTTCGCTCGCGGCCGGGTTGCGACGGACCAGGTCCGGGCGCATTATTTTCGCCCCGACACTAGCCGAAGCGGTCCAGGGAAACAATCTAGACTCCGCGAACAGCGGCAAATGGGGTAACCAGAGCGCCAAGCCGTTGATTTCGCGAGGGCCAAGGGGTATTGCTCTGCGGCAACGGCTGACATAATTGCCACAATACGCACGGTTTGCGGGCATTGCGGCATGGGAATCACGCTCAGGTTGAGCGCAATTGGAGGCAGGTATGACGAGCTTCGACAACCGCGAAAAGAGCTTCGAGAAGAAATTCGCTCACGACGCGGAGCTGAAATTCAAAGCCGAGTCGCGGCGGAACAAGATGCTGGCGGAATGGGCCGGTGCCAAGCTCGGCCTGTCGGCCGATGCAATGGAGGCCTACATCAAGGAAGTGCGGCGCGCCGATCTCGAAGAGAAGGGTGATGACGACGTCTACCGCAAGGTGAAGGGCGATCTCGACGCGAAGGGCATTGCGGTGAGCGAGGATGAGCTGCGTGGGATGATGAACACGTTTCTCGCAAAGGCCGTGCAAGATATCGAATCATCTTCCTCGACCTGAACGTGTTGCCGTGCGCGCCACGTCGCGCGGCAGACGACAGTCAACGATACTCGCGACATCAACTTTCCCCACAAGGCCGCGTCAGCGGCCTTGTCTGTTTTGCGGCTGGTCCCTTCCTAGGGCAGGTTCCCGGCCGTCGATTGTGCGGCAAACGGTGTCCTGCCCCTTCAACGACACTTGGTCGGTACCATGTTCGCGCGCGGGCCTGTCAGCCGAGACCCTTGAGGAATGAGCCGAATTTCAGCAGGCCCTCGGGCCAGGGGCCATGCCCCGATGCGACGTTGATATGACCGAGGTCGCCAGCCGGAGCCAGCGTCGCCCCCCACGACTTGGCCAGGATTTCGGCCCGCGCCAGCGAACAGAAGGGATCGTTGGCGGATGCGACGAGCATCGAGGGAAACGGTAGCGGATCGAGCGGCAGTGGCGCGAAACCGTGGTGATGCTGGTCGAACGTGTAGCTTTCCGTCACCGGCCATCCGGCTGCGTTGTCGACGTCGGCCGGTGCGACGAGAAAAGCGCCGCGCACCGTACCGGCCGGGAGTTTTTGCGCCGCGTGCACGACGGTCGCGACGCCGAGGCTGTGGGCAACGAGCACGACCGGCAGGTCGCTTGCCGCTTTGGCGACGGTGCTGATGAGCGTGCCGACCCAGGCGTCGCGGTTTGGCAGGAACCAATCGGCCTGCTCGACGCGTCGCGCGGTCTTCAGGCTCCGCTCCCAGCGGGACTGCCAGTGATCGGCACCGGAGCTCGACCAGCCTGGAACAATCAGGATTTCAACGTCCGACGTTTTCATGGAGGCAGTGGTAGCCGAGCCCGCGAGGACTTGGAAGAGGCCGGCGCAGTTCCAAGGTATCGCAGTTGCGCGGCGTTGCATGTCCTCAACGCGCATGGGCTCCAGTGCATGGGCCACGGCATGCGGATCGATGCCACGTCGCGCTTCCCGGCCTTCCTCGTTGCGCGTCACTGCTAGGTGCACCGGCGGCTTCGGATCACGCGCGCAACCGGCCCATCGTCATGGACCGCGTCGTTCTGTCTCGTCCGCTTGCGGCGTGTCGCCCGGCTTTGGCCCGGTTGCGGCGCGCCGCCCGTCAAAAGGCGCCACGCGCTTCGATCAGCCAGATGTCGACGAGGCGGTCGCCGTCGACGACATGCAACTGATTGTAGAGATTGAGCGTCGGATCGCAGTGTGGCACCAGGCATTCGAAGCTGGTGCCGAGCGGCGGCTGTGCGACGCCTGGCGGCAATTCGATGAAGCCATGCTCGTCGCTATCGGGCTTATAGCGCGCGCCGCGCAGGGCTTCGCTCGGCACGAGGCGTGGCAGCGTCGATTTGGCTGAAAAGTGCTTGTAGCCCGCATCGACGGTTACGCGCCCCGGCCAGTTGCGATCGATCACGGACGTGCGCAGAAACAGCGCCGGCTCGAAGGCCTGCTGGCCGGTGCCGTCGAGATCGATGGAATCGTATTCGACGTCGGAGCCGACATAGCTGCCGCATTGCGCCTCGGTGTACACGCCGAGCGCGGCATCGATGAACAGGCTGCCCGTGCTGATGCCGGTGACGATGCCGATCGTGTGGCCTGCGGCCTCGAGTGCCTGACGGACGCGGCTCGTGAATTGGGCGGCGGCGATGCACAGATCGCGTCGCTCGGAGAAATTCGCAACGTGCGAGAGGTGGCCGGCGTATGCCTGGATTCCAGTCAACCGCAGGTAGGGGAAGTTGGCGATATCCGCCGCGAGCGCCACCGCCTGCGCCTCGTCGCGCACGCCGGCACGGTGGCGGCCGAGGTCGACATCGATCAACACGTCGAGCCGCTGGCGTCGTGCCGACGTCGCCTGACCGATCGCGGCGACGGCGTCGGGGTCGTCGACGACGATCGAAATGCGCTGGCCGCTTGCGGCGGCGAGATCCAACACCCGCTTGATCTTTGCTGGCTGGAAGAACGTCGAGGTGATCAGGATGTCCTCGATGCCGGCCGCCGCGAAGCATTCGGCTTCCCCGACCGTCGCAACCGCGATGCCGTCGGAGCCAAGCTCCATCTGCAACCTTGCGAGTGACGCACACTTGTGTGTCTTGGCGTGCGGCCGGAGCACCATGCCGCTGGCGCGGACGGTGTCAGCGGTACGAACGAGGTTGCGGGCCAGGGCATTGAGTTCAAGAACGAGGCATGGTGTCGCGAGCGCCTGCCTGGCCTGGGGCTGGCCGATCAGCGATGCATTGGGACCCTGCTCATGCATCGGGCATCACTTTCGCTCCATTGCTTTCGTTCCATCGATTGCCGCGCCCATGTCGCAGAGCTCTCTTATCTCGTCGTCGTCGAAGCCGTATTCGGCAAGCACTTCGCGTGTGTGCTGACCGAAGACGGGTGCCGGCCGCGCCACTCCGCCCGGCGTGCCGTGAAACTTGACCGGCAGTCCGATGGTTTCAACCCGGCCCGCGACCGGATGCTCTGTTGCAACCACCATGTTACGCGCCAGCGTCTGCGGATCGCGATGCATTTCGGCGATCGAGAGCACCGGCCCGGCCGGCACGCCCGCCGCTTCCAACTCGGCAAGCCAGTACGACGTCGGCCGCGCCTCGAAATAGGGCGCCAGCATCGCGGCAAGTGCAAGCCTGTTCTCGAGGCGCTGTCTGTTCGATGCAAATCGTGGATCGTTGTTCAGCTCCGGTGCGCCGATGACCTTGAGCATCCGCTCCCAGTTGACCTGGTTGGCGGCGCCGAGTGTCAGCCAGCCGTCGGCGGTGTGGAAGGCTTCATAGGGAGCATTCAAGGGATGCGCCGACCCCATCGGGCCGGGTGGGTTGCCGGTCGCGAAGGTGATGGCGGACTGCCAGTAGGTCTGCGTGATGCCGGCTTCGAACAGCGAGGTGTCGACGCGCTGCCCTTCGCCTGTCTGGAGTTTCCGTGCATAGGCAGCGGCGCAGCCCATGGCGGCGAGGATGCCGGCGGTGATGTCGGTGACGGGTGGGCCGACCTTGACGGGCGGGCGTCCTGGAGCCTCTCCGGTGACCGACATCAGGCCGCTCATGCCTTGCGCGATCAGGTCGAAGCCGCCGCGCTCGGCGTAGGGCCCCGTGCGGCCGAAGCCAGAGATTTCACAATAGATCAAGCCGGGGTTGATCGCTTTCAACGTGTCGTAGCCGAGGCCGAGCCTGGCCATGGTGTCGTGCCGGTAGTTCTCGATGACGACGTCGGCCGTCGTCAGCATCCGCAGCAGCGCTTCGCGTGCGGCGCTGGTCTTGAGATCGAGGGCGATGCCACGCTTGTTGCGGTTCATCATCATGAAGGCGGCGGATTCGCCGTGGATGTCGGGCGGCAGAAAGCGGCGCGTATCGTCGCCGCCCTCGGTCTTTTCGACCTTGATGACATCAGCCCCCATGTCGGCGAGCATCAGGCCAGCCACCGGGCCCGCCATGATGTGCGCCAGTTCGATCACCTTCATTCCGCTGAGTGGTCCCGGCATGGCCGCACTATGCTCCGGTTCTGCTCGTTTTCGCGACGTTCGGCGTACGCTTCGTTGTTGGCCGCTTGCGCCAGCGCGTCAGGTGCGCATTGGCGCCACGCCCGGTACGCGTCGGCATGCGGGGCCGGTCAGGCCCGACACCACTCGCGATCCGTTGAAACCACCAACTAGTGTTGCGTCACGAACGCTTGGTCCCCGTTTGCTGCAAGCTGGCCTGCCAAGCGTTGGTGACAAAAGCAACACTAGAATCATAGAGTGGCTAGTGTTCCCTATGTCTCCGACACTTGGTCGATTGGGTGCTGCAAGGGGCACCAAGTGTCGGAGACGGAACACTAGCGACCCTTCCACGCGGGCGGGCGCTTGGCCAGGAACGCATCCATGCCTTCACGGAAATCCGCCGACGTGTAGCAGAGCGCAATCAGGTCTTCGTCCCGCCCGGCGAGCTCCTGCGACTGCAGGCGCCGCATGGCTTCTTTCGTGGCTCTGAGTGTCAATGGCGCATGCTCCGTCAGCTGCCGGGCGAGTGCCATCGTACGCGTCATCAGGGCTGGGTGGTCGTCGAGAAGCTCACTGACAAGCCCTGTGGCGAGCGCCTCATCGGCGGCGATGAGCCGGGCTGTGAAAAGAATTTCCCTGGTTCTAGCCGGCCCGATCAGCGCAGCCAGCCGGGCGAGATTGCTCATCGACAGGCAGTTGCCGAGCGTGCGCGCGATGGGAAAGCCGAACCGCATGTCGCGCGTCGCGAGCCGGATGTCGCAGCACGCCGCGATCGCGGCGCCGCCGCCGGTGCAGGCGCCGGCAATGGCGGCGATGGTCGGCACCGGTGTCGCCTCGATGCTGGAGAGGACGCCGTCCATTTTCGCCTCGTAGGCGACCGCCTGTTCGCGCGTATGGAAATCGCGGAACGCCGAGATATCCGTGCCGGCTGCGAACGCCTTGGCGCCAGCGCCGGTGACGATCAACACCTTGACCGGCCCGCCCGGCTCGATCGCACGGCAGATCTCGGCAAGACGTTCATACATCGCGAACGTCAGCGCGTTGCGCGCCTGTGGCCGGTTGAGTGTCGCGACCGCGATGCCATCGGCGCCGACGTCGTAGAGCAGGTCGTCGTCAGTCGCTGTCGATCGATCTTCATGCGTCGTGGTCATCGCCAGACCTCCTCCGTCGAACATCCTCTCACCGATAAAGCACCTCGACGAGGAACATCGGGATCGCCGGGATATAGGTGCACATCAGAAGTACGGTCAACAGAACCGCGATGAAATAGATGTTCACCTTGGTCACGTCCCAGATGTTCGCGCGGGCGATCGAGCAGGCGGTGATGAGCACGCTTGCGACGGGTGGGGTCTGCTGGCCGATTGCGAGGTTGAGCGTAACGATGAGGCCGAAGTGGACGGGATCGATGCCGACCTGCTGGATCAGCGGCACGACGATCGGCACCACGAGTATGATCGCCGCCGCCGAGTGCAGGAAGAAGCCGATGATCAGGAAGAAGATGTTGAGTATCAGCAGGATCAGGTATTTGTTCGTGGTGAGTTCGAGCAGCCCCCTCGCCAGTTCCTGAGGAACTTGCGCGCGCGTCAGGAAGCCGCCCATCAACACCGATGCCGCCACCAGCAACATGACGACGGCGGTCTGCATCCCGCCCTCCAACATCGCGGTGTAGAGTTGGCGGAGATCGAATTCGCGATACCAAAGGCCGACGAGAATGGCGGCGAGCACGGCGAGGCCTGCTGCTTCGGTCGCGGTGACGAATCCACCGAAGATGCCACCGAGAATGATGACCGGGAGCATGAGCGTCGGCAATGCGGCGATGAACGTCTTGCGGACGCGAGCCCCGTTGAAGGCTTCCTCGACAGGCAGATTGTAGCGGCGCGCAAACATGTAGGCGACGCCCATCAGGCCGAGCCCGCCGAGGAGGCCCGGAACGAATCCGGCAACGAAGAGCTGCTCGACCGAGGTGTCGGCCGACACCGCATAGAGGATCATCGGGATCGACGGCGGAATGATGATTGCCAGCGACGCCGAGGACGATGTGACGGCTGCCGCGAAGGCCGGCGAATATCCTCGCTTCTTCATTTCGGGGATCATGACCGAGCCGAGAGCTGCGACGTCGGCGACGGCCGAGCCCGATATCTCGGCGAAGAACAGCGAAACGCCGATGTTGACCATCGCAAGGCCGCCTCTGACGAAGCCGATCAATGCCGAGACGAGATCGATGAGGCGCTGCGTGATTCCGGCGGCATTCATGATGGCGCCGGCGAGAACGAACATTGGAATGGCGATCAACGAGAACTTGGTTGCGCCATCGTACATGTCGAGCGCGACGGTGACGAGCGCACCCGGCCCCTCCGACATCAAGAGCCCGAAGACGCCCGAAACCGCAAGCGCGATCGCGATCGGAACGTTGAGGCAGATCATCACGACCATGGCGATGAATATGATGAGAACGATCATTGCCGTTTATCTCCCGCCTCTATCAATGGCTGCCGAGCGAGTGGCCTTCGGCGACCGAACGGAGGTAGTCCGGCAGGCTCAAGAGTTCCGCGACGATGAACAGGGCGGCGCCGATCGGTATGACGGATTGCGTCAGCTGGACCGGCATCCACGTAAGGCTGACGAGCGCTTCGCCCTCGAGCACGCTCAGCACGCGGAGCCCCGCCCACGTCATCAGCGCCATGAAGCCGATGACGATCACTTCGGCGACGAGTGCGCCGGCAATACGCATCGTCCGTGGGAGCGCGAGGAGAACGGAATCGAAGCCGATGTGGCCACGTCTCAGCGCGGCCAGCGCCGATCCGTAGTAGGTGATCCACGCGAGCAGGATCGAGGCGATTTCGTCATACCAGGACAACGAATTGCCGGCTAGTCGATAGGCGACCGCGACGAGGACGACGATCGTGAGCCCAACCATCAGCAGGATGAGCGTGATCTCGATCAGCTTGCCGAAGAGGGACTTGGCGGTGGCGAGCATGACTGTGTTCCGGTTGCCGGAGGAATGGAAATGGCTGCGGTGGATAGGCGCCGTGACGATGAAACGACGGAGCGACGACGTTCAGAGTGCCGGGCATCGCCGATCGCTCGATCGCGTTCGGTCTCGGGTCGTGGCGTTCGGTCTCGGGTCGCGGCGGTCGAAAGCCACGAGATCGGCGCCGGTGTCGGCGGGCTTGTCGCTGCTTGGGCGCCGCCGCCCAGGCGTCAATGCTCGACGTGTTGCGCGGCCCCGAAATGCAAGCGATCCGGCTGCCGCAGGTCGTTGTCAGGTTGCGTTGAAGATCGCAGTCGCTTGGCGTCTGTCACGGGTGCGGAACGCTCGCGCACACTCGGCACGAGACGGCACGCCGGGTAACCGGCGCGCCGTCCGTGGGCCAATGCCGCTACCTACTTCGCAAGTGCCTGGACGTCGGCGATCAATTGAGCGCCATTTTCGACCGTCGAAGCAAACTCGTCGTAGATGGGCTTCGATGCGGCGATGAACGCATCCTTGTCGGCGTCATTTACGGCGATGCCGCCCGCCTTCAGCTGCGTAAGCAGATCCGTCTCGAGCTTGGCGGCTGTCTTGTAGACGTAATCCTGGGATTCCTTTGCCGCGGCGACGAGAGCCTCCTGCACATCGGCAGGCAGCTTCGAGAACTCAGCTTCCGACGTGACGACGTAGGCCGGCGTGTAGACGTGCTCGGTAATCGACAAGAACTTCTGCACCTCCTGGAACTTGGCGCTCCAGATTTGGGCATAGGGGTTCTCCTGGCCGTCGATGACGCCGGTCTTGAGCGCGGTGAAGACATCCGAGAAGGCCATCGGTGTCGGGTTGGCGCCGTAGAGCTTGAACATCTTGACCCGCCAAGCGCCCTTCGGCGTGCGCAGCTTGATGCCCTGGAGGTCTTCGGGCTTGACGATCGGGCGCTGGTTGTTGGTGATGTGGCGGAAGCCGTTCTCCCAGTAGCCGAGGATGCGATAGCCCTTTTTCAAAGCCGCCGCCTCGAACACCTTGGCGCCGAGCGTGTCGCGCACCTTACCCATGTGGGTGCGGTCCTTGATGATGTAGGGCATCTCGAACACGCCGAATTCCGGTGACACCGACGACATGACCGAGGACGGAAGCGAGAAGGTCAGCTGACCGAGCTTCAGCTTCTGCATCATCTCCTTGTCGCTGCCGAGCTGGGACGAGCCGAACACCTGCACCTCGGCCTTGTCACCCAGCTTCTCGTTGGCGCGCTTGGCGAATTCATCGGCGGACATCGCGAACAGCGAATTGGGTTTGCCGACGTGCCCGAACTTCAAGATGAGCTTTTCGGCATTGGCGGCGGTCGCGGAAATGGCCAGGGCCAGCGACGCGGCAAGCGCGTGCCTCAAACGGATCATGGAACTTCCTCCCATCGATTGTGGCCGCTCCGCTCGTCGAGGGTCGATGGCGGGTTGCGGTTGTTTGTCGGACCTCTCAGGGTCCTTTGCAAAGCACGAGGCCTCGCATATCGTAGGAAATTATGAATTCAAAATTCAGTCAAGCTGAATGGCGTCCCTCAACAGGCAAGTTTCGATGGCAAACGCGACGACGGCGGCGATGCCGCGCCTGGAACGGCGGCTCAGGGCCGAGACGACGGGCGATGTGATGGCGGACGCGTTCTCGCGTGGGCGCTACGCGACGGATGCCTCGATCTACCAGATGATGCCGCTCGCCGTCGTGGTTCCGAGGACGACGGCCGATGTCGCCGCAACGCTCGCCATCGCCCGCGAGGAGGGCCTTGCGGTACTGCCGCGCGGTGGCGGCACCTCGCAATGCGGCCAGACAGTCAACAACGCCATCGTGATCGACACGACGCGCCACCTCGATCGCATCCTGGCGTTCGACGCAGCGGCGGCGACGTGTGCGGTCGAACCGGGCCTCGTGCTCGACCAGCTCAATCGCTTCCTCAAACCTCACGGCCTCTGGTTTCCGGTCGACGTCTCGACATCCTCGCGCGCGACGCTCGGCGGTATGGCCGGCAACAACTCGTGCGGCGGTCGTTCGATCCGCTACGGCATCATGCGCGACAACGTCCTTTCGATCGACGCACTGCTCGCCGATGGATCGCGCGCCCGTTTCGGCCAAGTGGATGGCGGCTGTGACGGCCTGCCGGCCGGCCTTGCCGATCATCTGCTCGCGCTCGGTCGCCGCGAGGCAGACGAGATCGCGGTGCGCTTTCCGAAGGTGCAGCGACGCGTCGGCGGCTATAATATCGATGCGCTGGTGCCGGGCGTGGCACCGCCCAATCTCGCGCACCTTCTGGTCGGCTCGGAAGGCACGCTCGCCGTCACGACGGTACTTGCGCTGAAGCTCCACCCCATTCCCCGCAACAAGGTGATGGGCATTGCTCATTTCCCGAGTTTCTATCAGGCGATGGCGTCGACCAAGGATATCGTCAAGCTCGGCCCGACGGCGGTCGAACTCGTCGATCGCACGATGCTCGATCTCGCCGGCGACATCGCCATGTTCCGGCCGGTTCTGGACGCCGTTGTCCGGGGGCGTCCCGATGCGCTGTTGCTGGTCGAGTTCGCCGAGCCCGATCAGGAGGAAAATCTGCGGCGCCTGAAGCAACTCGCGGAGCTTGTCGGCGATCTCGGATTTGGATGGAACGAAGCGCCGAGCCGGCAGGGCGGTGTCGTCGATGTGATCGATCCGGCTTTGCAGGGCCAGGTGACGGAAGTGCGCAAGTCCGGCCTCAACATCATGATGTCCATGCGCAGCGAGGGAAAGCCCGTCTCGTTCGTCGAGGACTGCGCGGTGCCGCTCGAGGATCTCGCCGACTACACCGCCGGCCTTACCGCCATCTTCGAGAAGCATGGCACGCGTGGGACCTGGTACGCGCACGCCTCCGTCGGCTGCCTGCATGTTCGCCCCGTTCTCAATGTGCGTCTCGACAAGGACGTGAAGGCGATGCGCGCAATAGCGGAGGAGGCGTTCGCGATGGTGCGGGCCTACAAGGGGTCGCACTCGGGCGAGCATGGCGACGGCATCGCGCGATCCGAGTTCCACGCCGAGATGTTCGGCGCGCGCATGGTCGAGAACTTTCGCGAGGTGAAGCGTCGCTTCGATCCGGAAAGCATCCTCAATCCCGGCAAGATCGTCGATCCACCGCGGATGGACGATCGGCGGCTGTTCCGCTACGGCGAGACCTACAGGGTGCCAGAGATTGCAACGGCGCTCGATTGGTCGGGATGGTCGGGCGCCGGCGGCGGCTTTCAGGGGGCCGTCGAGATGTGCAACAACAATGGCGCCTGTCGCAAGCTGGAAGGCGGCGCCATGTGCCCGTCGTTCCGCGTGACGCGCCGCGAGCGCGATCTGACGCGCGGCCGCGCCAATGTTCTGCGCCTCGCGATTTCCGGACAGCTCGGCGCCGATGCGCTCGTTTCCGACGACATGGCCGAGGCATTGAAGCTCTGTGTCGCCTGCAAGGCCTGCAAGCGCGAATGCCCGACCGGCGTCGACATGGCGCGCATGAAAATCGAGGTGACCGCCGCGCGCATCGCGCGCCATGGTTTGCCGCTGCGCGAGCGTCTCATTGCAGAACTGCCGCGTTATGCTCCGATCGCGGCACGGCTTGCGCCACTGCTCAACCTGCGCAACCGCTGGCCATGGCTTGCCCGCGTCATGGAATCCATGTCCGGCATTTCGGCACGACGCCCGCTGCCGACGTGGCGGCGGCGGCCGTTCGATGCGGCACTGCGCGGCGGGGGAGGGCATCATGCGCGTAGATCGGATGCGCCAGGCATCGGTGCGTCCAGGGGAGGGGCCGGCACGCCGAGGGTGGCGGTGCTCGCCGACACGTTCAACCGCAGCTTCGAGCCGGAAAACATCGACTCGGCGATTTCCGTTCTGGAGCGCCTCGGCTATGCGGTCGAAGTGATCGGCGCCGATGAGCGCCGGCCCATCTGTTGCGGTCGCACGTATCTCTCGAATGGTCTCGTCGACAAGGCGCGCGACGAAGCGCGCCGCCTGATCGCGAGTGCCAAACCGCTGATCGATGCTGGCGTGCCCGTCATCGGTCTCGAACCCTCGTGCATCTCGAGCCTGCGCGACGAGTACCTGGCGATGGGCCTTGGAGACGACGCACTGCGCTTGGCGAAGCTGTCGGCGACACTCGAAGAATTCCTCGCAGCCGAAATCGCGGCCGAGCGCCTTGCGGCGCCGCTCGGTCGTCTCGATGCGCATGTCCACCTGCACACGCATTGCCACCAAAAGGCGCTGGGGGCCGCGGCGGCTGTTGCCGACGTCCTCAGGCGCATCGAGGGACTTACCGTCAACGAGATCTCCTCGAGCTGCTGTGGCATGGCGGGCGCATTCGGATATGGACGCGAGACCTACGACGTTTCGATGGCCATGGCTGAGCTGTCGTTGCTTCCGGCTGTTCGTGCCGCCGCATCCGACGATATCATCGCAGCCGATGGTTTCTCGTGCCGCCACCAGATCGCCGATGGCGCGGGCGTCGCGCCGTTGCACGTTGCGCGGATACTCGATCGCGCCTTGTCGACGCAGCCGCTGCATGGAGGTTCGTGCGAGCATGTCTAGAATGGAGCCTTCATCCGCAATCGTCCGTCGCAGCCTGCACGACGAACTCGTCGACCGGGTCGGCCGCTTGATCGTCGACGGTCGCCTCTCCCCCGGTCAGAAGGTTCCGGAAAAGGAATTGTGCGCGCGCTTCGGCGTATCGCGGACACCGCTTCGCGAGGCGCTGAAAGTGCTGGCCGCGGAGGGTCTCGTTACGCTCAGTCCCAACCGGGGGGCCGCAGTCTCCGAGGTCACGGAAGCCGATCTCGACGAGGTATTTCCTGTCATGGGCGTTCTCGAGGCGCTGGCCGGTGAGCTTGCCGCCGCGCGCATCACCGAGAAGGAACTTGCGCGAATCCGCAACTGGCATGCAGCCATGCTGAAGCATTTCGCGGTCCGCGATCTCGCCGGCTACTTCGCCCTCAACGAGAAGATCCATGACGCGATCTTCGCAGCAGCGCGCAACGAGACGCTATCGGCGCAGTACCGTCAGCTTGCCGCGCGCGTTCGCCGTGTCCGCTACGTCGCAAAAATGTCGGATCGGCTATGGACGAAATCGGTCGGCGAGCATGAGCAGATGGTCGCGGCGCTCGAGGCGCGTGACGGGCGGAGGCTCGCGGCGGTGCTGAAGCGCCATCTCGCAACCAAGCAGCGTACGGTGAGGGTGTGGCTCGCGAAACAGTCACCGTCGGTTCCAAGGTGAGCACGGCCGCGGTCCCGGCCTCGCGACAGGCCGCAGGGTTAGGGCAGGAGGCGAACATCGCCGCCGAGCCATCGATGTCCGGGCCTCGACACGAGAGCGTCTCCATGCGGGGCTTCGCGGCTGCGCTCTGCGAAGCGAGCATCGTAGAGCTGCATCCAACCTGATCCCGGCGATACGCGATGTTCCTGCGGCACGCCCGCTCGCGCGGAAAAGGAGCGAGGGTCGGCGAGGCCCGCGCGCGTCGTCTCGACGAGACGGTGCAGGCGGCCGCCGGCTTCGGCGTACCAGTCCTCGCCGCGGCGCGCGGCAAGCTCGGCAAGAACCACGAGAGGGGTCGCGGCAAAGACGTGATAGTGCAGCGCCCGGCGGCCGCGTGCGATCTCATGCGGCAGCGTGCCGTCGTCGGCGATGTCGGCGAGTGCGTCGCGGTAGATGGCGTGGGCCTCGGTCCACATCGCGGGCGTATCCGTTGCCAGCGCCACGGCGCCCAGTCCCAAACCCTGCCAGTACCAGTGGTTGTTGCGCTTGTGGCCAGGACTGTCGAAGAACCGGCGTGTCGCGTTGGCAAGTTGAAGCAGCCAAGGTTCGATCGCTGCACGTTCGCTCTTTGATGCGAAGGATCTGAGCTTCAGATAGGCGAGCGCGATGCCGGTCATGTCCCACTTGCGCTCGTATTCGGCTTGCTTTGTCGCCATTCGGCCAAGCAGGGCGCCACCGCGGGCCCAGGCGGCGATCCAGCTGAGACCGCATGCGGCACGATATCCGGCGGGCAGAGTTGGCGTTCGTGAGCGGGCGCGCATGGCATCGTCCGCTGATCGGGTGACGGCGGTGAGGAATGCTTTCAGCGGTGCTGCCTCGGCGGCATGGCGGGCCTTGAGGGCATCGTTTGCGGTTGTGCCGGCGACGTCGTCATAGGGGCGCGCCATGTGGAGGTCGACGATGGTGGGCGGGGGCGGGGCGCAGCCTTGGGGCGCGGCCGCGACGGGGAGAGGCGTAACAAGGTGGGTCACCGTCAGCGCCACCACCGCCAGCGCCAGGATACGGGCTGCGCACGGCGCGCTGATCTGCCGCCGGACCTTGTTGGGATAGGGCAGGTCGCGCCGCGATGGCGTCGTTTCGGGGGTCATACGCTCCGGTTCCCAACGATGCGACAAACAGCCCATCGCCGCCTCGCCTCGTGCATGAATTCTATCCGAGGAAGGCTGAACAAGCCGTAATTTCAAGGCAAACCGCGGGGCCCGGCATGCGGGCGTCGCGGCCGGGAGCCAAGGCACAGCAGGCCTTGCTGCCCGGAATTGCCCGGTGGCGTGCCGTTAGAGACTTGATGGCGGACGCTTCTGTTTAGTATTCAGGTTATCGAATGTTCGCATGTCCAGGTGTCGGCAGGGGCGGCTTGCGGGTCGGATCGGTCCAGAGCGGCAACACAGACCTGGTCAGCGGCAAAGAAAATGGGACACAATGTCCCGGAAAAAAACTAGCGCCGTGCGGCGTGAGGGAGGAGACGGGAATGTCCAAGCTGCCGCCGCCAGGCGAGCCACGCGTTGGGAC
>JAGRKS010000039.1 GCA_020442185.1 Hyphomicrobiaceae bacterium | reverse complement strand
GCCTTGGTGAGCCGTTACCTCACCAACTAGCTAATCAGACGCGGGCCCATCCAAAGGCGATAAATCTTTCCCCTTTCGGGCGTATGCGGTATTACCACAAGTTTCCCTGAGCTATTCCGCACCTCTAGGTAGGTTCCCACGTGTTACTCACCCGTCTGCCACTCCCCTTGCGGGGCGTTCGACTTGCATGTGTTAGGCCTGCCGCCAGCGTTCGTTCTGAGCCAGGATCAAACTCTCAAGTTGAAGAGTGATGATCTGGCATGGCTTGGAGGTTAATCCAAGGATTACTGCGTAACGGGCACCTTCACACTTCGATGCTCAGACGCCGAGCGAACTCGACACCGAACATCGTGGTGATGGCTGAAACGCAGTTATCGCCAGAGACTGTTTTAGATCACGAACCAATATTTCATGGCTCGGGATCCGCCAGGACTCCGCCGTCTGCGTTTCCCTTTCTTCAAAACCACTTGTCAAAGAGCAAACCGCGACGAAAAAGCCCCACCAGCCTTGTGAGACCGGTTTCGAGACAACGAGGCTCCTACCTGGTAGTCCCAGGCGGGAACCGCATGTTATCGAGAGAGCGTAGCCCGTCGAGGGCGGCGAAGCACTGTGTGCCTCGCAACGAGGCTTGAATAAATACCATCACCGCCTCGATGTCAACGGCCTGTTCCGAAAAATTTGCCATGCCGCCCCACTTTTCTTGCAACGCACTGAAATGCCTGCCGAATTTTCTTAATGCGCGGGGCTGCTGAGCGCCTTTCCAGCGTGTTTTCCGCCTCCGATGACCATTGAAACGTGCGCCGCAGCATGTGCACCGCACCAACGGCGCGCGCACATCAGGCCCGCGGCCGTGCGTTGCAGCATGGTGCTCGCGCCGAGCTACCGCGCACGACGGGCGACAGCTCCAGCCATGATGAACTGCGAATTCCGCGGGCTCCTGGAACGAAAACCCTGATCGCAACGCCACAACTGGCCGGCAGAAGCGTTCGACCGCGCGACGGGCCGGCATCTGCCATCACCTTGCCAGCTTTGGCGCGCAATCCCGCATTGGGGGGCGCGTCGGTTTCCTGCCGACGCGCAACTTCGCACAAGCCACGCGCCGGATGTCGCCACGACGGGGGCATGCTGCCGGATACTGGCCGGTGTGCCGGATACTGGCGGGGACACCAGATGGGCTGGCGTTCCGGCGCATGCGCGCGGCGCAGGAGGCCGCGAATGTTGGGCTGGTATTGCACTCGTAGCGATCTATGCTTCCGGACTTCGGGGAAGCAATCGCTTTGCATCAGGGGAAAGGGCTGACCGCGTGGTCGACCGCCGTCGCCAAAACACGCAAGCCGGGCGCGCGCAGATTCTGGGACGTGGCACCCCACAGGGGCTGCCTCACGTCTACCGTGGGCGCGGCGCACACAGCATTCGCGACATCTACGACAGCGACCACGGGCATGCGCCGCCCGGTGGCCGCTTCCGCTGGCTCATCAGCACGATCCTCGCCGCCGCGGTCGGCTCGATCGCGATCGTCGTCGTCATCTACGGCTCCGCCGACGGTAAGGACCGGAACGAAAGCCTATTGCCAGCGCTTCGCCAAATCGGTTCCGGTCATATGCCGGAGGCCGTCGTGCCGCGTATGCGCCGTAACGCTGGGCTCAACTGGTACACACCGAAATCCGACCGCATGGAGATGACGAGCGGCGCCAGCTCGACGCGATTCATCATCCACGAGACGCTGAAGCAGCGGCGCAACGGCCGCGAGTACATTCACGCAAAACCCTACATGCGCCTGCTGGCGCGACTTGCGCCGCCGCCGGAGGCCGTCGGCAGTGAGATCCCGCCGTTCAACCCGTTCAAGCTCTACGCAAACGCGAACCCAATTACGAACAGCGAAGATGGCCAGGCCGAGGGCGGCACCAATTCCGATGTGACGATCCGCGTTGTCGAACTGCTGGGCGGCGTCCTTCCCGTCGAGGACCAGCAACAGCTGGAAACATCTGAGGTGGCTGAAATCGTCGCAAAGACCGAGGAGGCGATCAGAACGCCCCTCGGTGACAATCTGCTAGCGCCCCTCGCCGACAACCGCGCGGATGCAGAAGCGCAGGTCGCAGGAGCCAGGGCGGAAAACACGACCAACCTCGTCAAGACCATCGGCGACGTCGCCGATACGACCTCGGATTTGGACGATGGCGAACTGGTGGTTGTAAGGGCCGGCAAGGGCGACACGCTATCGAAGGTGCTCGCCAAATCCGGCGCTGACCGGTGGCAGGCGAAAGCCATGGTCGAAGCCGCGCGCGGTATCTTTTCCGATCGAGATCTCGAGCAAGGCCAGGAAGTGCACGTCACGCTCGTCGCCTCGCTGACCGATCCCGCCCGCAAGGAACCGGCGCGCTTCAGCGTCTATGCCGACGGCCACATCCACAAGGTTTCCGTGACGCGTGGGCCGTCAGGCGTCTTCGAAGCCAGTCGCTCGCCCTTCGGCGCGGAAGCAGCGGTCCGGGCACTGTTGGCGGATGAGAATACGGTTCGCAGCAGCAATCTCTATTCGAGCCTCTACTATGCCGCGCTGGTGCAGAGCATCCCGGCCGAAACGATCGTCAACGTTCTCAAGATCCATGCCTACGATACGGATTATCGCCGCCGCCTGCGCGTCGGCGATCAGCTCGAGTTGTTCTTCGACGTGAAGGACGACAAGGGTCCGGACGCACAACTTGGCGAGTTGCTCTATACGGCCATTACGGCCGGCGGCGAGACGTCGCGCTTCTACCGCTTCCGGACGGCAGACGGGGTCGTCGACTTCTACGACGACAAAGGCAACAACTCGAAGCGGTTCTTGATGCGCCGCCCCGTGCGGGGCACGGACGTCCGACTGACATCAGGCTTCGGCTTCCGCTTCCACCCCCTGCTCAACGACCGCAAAATGCATACCGGCGTCGATTGGGCGGCGCCGACGGGAACGCCCATCCTGGCGGCTGGCAACGGCGTCATCGAACAGGCGGGACGCAAGGGCCAGTACGGCAACTATGTCCGCATCCGCCATGCCAACGGCTATCAGACGGCCTACGCCCACATGTCGCGCATCGCACCGGGCGTCCAGGACGGAATCAAGGTCCGGCAGGGCCAGACGATCGGCTACGTCGGCTCGACGGGCCTTTCGTCGGGACCGCATCTTCATTTCGAGGTGCTGGTCAATTCGCAGTTCGTGAACCCGATGTCGATCCAGGTCCCGCGCGAGCGCCAGCTCGACGGCAAGCAGCTTGCCGAGTTTCAAAAGGAGCGCGCGAGGATCGATGAACTGATGCGCCGAGCGCCCGTGATGACCGCGAGCAAATAACGCATCGGCCGCCAAACGACGAGCTCAGACCTGGTTCGCAGCCGCGGCCAGGAACTTCAACTCCGGCGTGTCGTCGAACAAGGGCACGTCGAAGGCGATGCCCGCAAAACCCTTCGCTGCCCATGCTATTCGGCCATTCATAACGATCGACTGGTCGATGATCACGACAATCGACTCGCCTTCTTCGAGGCCGATCGTGTCGACGATGCCAAGCCCTCCGGCGGACACGTCACGGATCGCGATTTCGTGGCGAACGCCGCGCGCGACGAGAATGCCACGGCCATCCACGTCGAGGCGCGGCGACTGCCTGAGTTCGCCCCAGTGGGGTACGACCGGCTGACCGGCATCGCCGACAAGCGGAGTTTGGCCGGCTGCAGACTGCGCCAACGCACTACGCAGCGGCGACAAGCAATCGTGCGGCAGCCCGAGGCCGAGCCGTCCAAGCTCATCGCTGATTGCGTCGATAACGCGGCTTGCCGAATGGCACGCGCGACGCCAATCGCTGGCGAGGTCGCCGACATTTCGGGAAGCATTCGGTCCGTTCCGGTCCATCAGGAATGTCAGCGTGGTCTGCGTGGCTACCGCCAGGCTTTCATGGAACGCTGACAGCGTCTCACTGACCTCTCCGGCAGGGTCCATTCGGCGAAGCCGCAACATGGCAAGCGTCAATCGCGACGAGCCCGATGGGAAGTAGCGCACCAGCGTCCGAGGCTCGACCTGGCCATCACCCGCCGCCAGCGCATTGGCAACGCTGCAACTGATGGCCGCCAGCATCGCCACGTGGACGACCTCGGAGTTCAGCGCCACAAGCAATGCAAACCGGCGCGGCGGAGCGATCTCCGGGTGCGCTTCGGTGCGACTATCGTAGACGGTCCGCGCAAGTAGCAGCATGCCGAGATAGTCTTCGGAGGCATACGCAGGCGGTATGATCTTCGTTTCGCGTGCGATACTGCTGGGCGCCATCGGCATCGGTTCCAGAGGCGATGAAGTTTCTTCCTGCCGGCAGATGAGCGGTTCCGAAACACGGAATGGTCCCGACGTGATTGGTCTTGTCGGTGCAGACCGGAACGACACGGCAGGAGGCACAATCGATTCGTTCGATCGTATGCGTATTCTATGTTCGAAATCTTAACGCTCGCCCAGAATCGGGCGGATCGCGCTCGGAACGCAGACGGCCCGGATGGCCTGGACCACCCGAGCCGATCTCCGTAAGCAGCGAGAGGCGCAGCCTAGGCTGCGGCCTGCGGC
>JAGRKS010000038.1 GCA_020442185.1 Hyphomicrobiaceae bacterium | reverse complement strand
TTATGAGTCCGCAGCCTAGTGTTCCGTCTCCGACACTTGGTTCCCCTTGCAGCACCCGATCGACCAAGTGTCGGAGACATAGGGAACACTAGCCACTCAATGATTCTAGTGTTGCTTTTGTCACAAACGCTTGGCAGGCCAGCTTGCAGCAGACGGGGACCAAGCGTTAGTGACGCCACACTAGCATACCAGTGCCGTCCTGCCAGCGTAGGGAGCCAGCGCTTGCCGCACCGCACAACAATCCGCGAGCCTCACTCAATGTCCAATCGCAACATTGCAGTTATTGAATACTTATTGCCATGCCGGGACGTGAAGCGCGATAATGACTTCGTTGGGTCGGCGCGACGAGGTCGACAAGCCGCATGAGCGCACCGTCAGCGCGACAGCTGGGCGCGACGCTATTCGAAGCGTCCGACATCATGGAAGCGCCGGCGCGACAAGGTTGCGCCGAGGTTGCGTCAGCCGTGGAGGACCGAAAGATGCCGGCGCAGTTCGACAAGATTTGTGACGCTTGCAAGATGCCACCGTTTCCAGAGACGGCGCCGCTCGTGCCCGAGACAGGCATGCCGTCCGGGTGGGTGACGCGACGCATCAACGGCCGCTCGTTCACGCTGTGCGATTGCTGCGGCAGCGTCCGCCACTTCAAGGGCGGCATCTCGACGTATCTCCAGGAGCATCTCGGTCTTCCCGAGCATGCCCAGTGCGAGTTCGCGGATGAGGCCGGCGGCGGACTTCACCGCTCCCGAGTGAAGTCGTGAAGGCTGGCGCGAGACCGATGGACGGAGGCACGTCATGAAGATCTGCTGCGACGCCTGCCGCACCGAGATAAAAATCACCGTCACGACGCCGACGCTGCTCAAGAATGCACTTCCGCGCGGATGGCGCCCGCGCCGTATCGATGGTCGCGTTTATGTGCTCTGCGATATCTGCGGCAATCTTCGTCAGTTCGTCGGCGGCCTCTCCCCCTATCTGCAGGATCGCCTCGGCTTGGCGGCGGCCAACGTCGAGATCGAGACGCCGGAATATACCGACATTCCCGCCGAGTGGTTCGGCAGCAGCGAACAGTTCAATCCGCGAGAGAAGAGGTGAGGCGATGTCCGAAATCGACATCAACAAGGTGCTGGCGGCAGGTACGGACAACGTCGATCCGTTGAGGCTGGCGCGGTCGAGCGAGATTACGGGTTCATCGAGCAGCGACGTCGAGGCGCGTGCCGTCGCCGAAGGAATCGAGCTGACCAAGAACCACTGGAAGGTGATCGAAATGCTGCGAGCGCTCTACATCGAGCGGGGCCTCGCACCACATGCCCGTCTCATCGCGGCACTCCTCGCTGACGAGTTCGCCGAAGAGGGCGGCAGCAAGTATCTCTATCAACTCTTTCCCGGCGGCCCAGTCGCGCAAGGCTCGCGGCTGGCCGGCGTTCCCTCGCCACACGACACGCAGGACCGTTCCTTCGGTTCGACGTACTGAAGCGGTGTGCCGTTGCCTCGCGGAACGAGCCGCCATGTCGTGCAATGCCGCCCGACAGTCTGGCGCGGAACCCGCTGGATCGACGGGTGTCCGGCGGCACGGCCCGCGGTGCCGGGCATTTGTCGCCCTGAGGCTGACGAAGTACACAACTGCCAACAGGCCGCATGACGATGACGCCACTCATTCCATTGAGCCGATTGTCGCGTCTCGTCGGTCAGCCGCGGTCGGTGCTGCAGCGCATGGCGCAGTCGGGTGAACTCGAGACGTTCGACGGGCATGTTTCGCTCGATGAGGTGCTGCGCCACTTTCCGGATGTGGAACTGAGCGACGATGCCGAGATCCGCCGTGTCGAGGAGATCAAGGATCTCGCCACTGCCAAGGTTCCGGCGCGCGGCGGGCTGCCGGATGTCGAGGTCTTGCAGGAGCGCTTGCGCGCGCTATCGCGTGATTATGCCGCCGCCCAGGAACGGCTTCTGCACCTGGAACGGGTGGTCGGATGGATCGATACCAAGCTCGACGAAGCCGTCGACGCGGAAGGAGCGGCTCCTGAGTTCGCCGATGGGCTCCGTCGCTGGTTGAAACGTGAGCTTGCCGCGCCTGCGGACGACTTCGGGCGTTGGCGGGCGTTGCTTGCGAGAGAACGGGTTATGCGGGTGATGGCGGCGCTGGTGACGCTGAGGCCGGGGGGGCAGACGTTCGAGGTGGTCGGCGATGAATCGATCCTCGAGGCCGGCCTGCGCGCCGGATTATCCCTGCCCTACGGCTGCAGCAACGGCACGTGCGGCGATTGCCGCTGCCGCGTCGTCGGCGGGGACGTGCTGCGCGTGCGTCCGCACGACTTCGTCCTGTCGGCAGCCGAGAAGGAGCAGCGCACCGTGCTCGCATGCGCCTATAGCGCGGTTGGCGATGTCGAGATCGAGGTTCCGCTTTCGAGCATCGGCGATATTCCGGAACAGACGATCAAGACCAAGGTGCGTTCGATCGAACCGCTCTCGCCGGACCGCATCGCCCTGCACCTGTTGACACCGCGCGCCGAGCGCCTGCGCTATCTGGCGGGCCAATCGATCGAGATCGAGATCGCGGGGCTGTCGCGGGTGGTGCCGGCCGCCAGTTGCCCTTGCGAGGGACGGCGCATCGAGGTGCACGTCGACAAGCATCGGGGCGATGCCTTCGACGAGCGATTACTGCAGGGCTTGACCGTCAACGATGATGTTGTGATCCGTGGGCCGTTCGGCAGCTTCGTTCTCGACGATGCATCAGCGCGCCCGCTGCTTCTTGTCGCGGAAGGCGCCGGTTTCGCACCCATCAAGAGCCTCCTGCAACATGCGCTGTCGCTCGATCTTGCGCCGTCGATTCAACTCCTCAGGCTTGCCGACCGGGATGGGCCCTATCAGGAGAACCTGCTCAAGTCCTATGCCGCGGCACTCGACAATTTCCGCTACCGGGCCTTTGACGCAGATGCCGGCGTTGTGGCGCTGCTCAAGGCGCTGGACGACGATTTCGCCAGCCTCGCGGCCCACGACGTCTACGTCGCCGGACGCGCAGGCTTCGTGGCCGCGGTTGCGGCTCACTGCAAGGCTGGCGGCTTGCCCGATGATCGCTTCAGGTCAACGAAGCTCGCCTGAAGGACGACGACCGCGTTCCAGCCACCAGCCATGACTGTCGTGTCATTCGACGACGATGCTACGCTGCACGGGGGCCTTTTCGTCGCGCGTCCACTCGGCCATCGAGCCATCGTACATCTTCGCCGATTTGTTGCCGACGATCTCGGACGAGACGAACCATCCAAGACTCGCCCAGTGGCCCGTGTTGCAGAAGTTGATCTGCTTGCCCGTCGTTGCCACGCCCGCTGCTGCATAGAGCTTCTCGAGCTGGGCCTTTGAACGGAACTTGCCGCCGTTGTTCACGGTCAGCCACGATTCCGGAAGATTGGTTGCGCCGGGAAGCGTTCCGCCGATCCGCGCATCCTTGCTCTTCGATACGCCGAGGAAGAAATCGCTCGGCCGGTTGTCGACAACAGGCTGCTTTTCCGCGATGGCTGCCTCGACGTCGCCCTTGCTGGCGATCATGTCGGCGCGCAGGTTGGCCTTGAAGCTCTTGGCCGCTGGTGTGCTTGCTCCCTGCTCCAGCGGATTGACGGGCTTCTTCGTCTCCTCGACGACCTCAGCGGTCCAGCCGACGAAGCCGCCGTCGAGGATCGACACGGCGTCATGACCGAGCACCTTGAACGTCCAGTAGAGTCGTGTCGCTGCGCCGGTGTCCTGGGCCTTCTTGCCCATCGGAATGAGAACGACATGCGTCGCATTGTCGATGCCGTGCGCGCCGATCACCTTCTCGAGCTTCTCGACAGGGGGGAGCATACCGTTGACGCCGGCTGCATTCTTTTCGCGCCAGCCGGCCTTGCCGTAGTCGGTATAGACCGAGCCTGGAATGTGCGCCGCCTCGAAGTTGGCTTTCGACCGCCCGCCCGCGCTCGTCACATCGAGGAAAACGATGCCAGGCTTACCCAGGTTCGCCTTCACCCAATCGATCGAGACCAGCGGATCGGCCGCTTGAGCCGGTAAGGCAGCCAGGGCGCATGCAATCAACGCCAGGGTTTGAACGATGATCGTTCGCATTTTCACCTCCGAGCAATTCAGTGGATTGAAGGCATCGGCCGCGGCTGGCGGCCGAGTGCGCTCCGTCCAGTGCGCGCCCGCACTGGTGAATTGTCAAGCATGACGCGACGTGTTTCGAGCAGCAACAAATGCGGCCACATCGCTTTGCGCGCTGTCGCATTGCGGCATTCGGGACCGCGCTCTTCGATCAACCGCGCCCGAGCCCCTTTGCTGCAAGATCCTCGAGATAGCCCTGCCACCGCGCGTCCTTCTCCTTGCCGAGTTCGAGCAGGTAGGACCAGGAATAGAGCCCCGTGTCGTGGCCGTCGTCGAAGACGATCTTGGCCGCGTATTTTCCGACCGGCTTCAGTTCCTTGATCTTGACGTTGCGCTTGCCCGGCACCGTCACGCGCTGCTCGGCGGAATGGCCTTGCACCTCGGCCGACGGGCTCAGCACGCGCAGCATCTCCGCCGGCAGATCGTAGGAGTAGCCGTCCTTGAATGCGATCCGGAGACTGTCGCGACCCTGTGAGACCTTCATCACCGGCACTTCGACGCCCTTGGAGTCCTGGACGGCCTCCCAAACCTTCGCCGCAAGCTCGCGGTAGATTTCGGCTTCCTTGCTCTCGGGCTGGGATGCTGTGATCGGCTTGCCTTCGTCGGAGAGCGCGCGGATGTCCATATGCAGCGGGATGCCGCCGAGAAACGCGAGGCCGAGCTTCTCGGCTTCCTTCTCCGCGCCGCCATGGCCGAAGATGTCCCAACGCTTGCCGTTGTCGGGTGCAATGAAGTAGCTCATGTTCTCGACGAGGCCGAGAACCGGAACGTCGACCTTGCGGAACATGTTGAGACCCTTGCGGGCATCGATCAGCGCCAGATCCTGCGGCGTCGAAACGATGACGGCCCCGGTCAGCGGAACCTGCTGAGCCATCGTCAGCTGCACATCGCCGGTGCCCGGCGGCATGTCGATGACGAGCACGTCGAGGTCGCCATCATGGTTCCACGCGACATCGAACAGCATCTGGTTCAGCGCCTGCACGACCATCGGACCGCGCCACACGATCGGCATGGCTTCATCGACGAGAAAGCCCATCGACATGACGGCAAGGCCATAGGCTTTGAGCGGGATGAGCTTCTGCTGGTCCTCGGTCGCGGAGGGCATTTCGCCCGAGAGTCCGAGGAGACGGGGCTGCGAGGGACCGTAGATGTCGGCGTCGAACATGCCGACCTTCAGTCCGAGCGCTTGCAGGCCGAGCGCGATATTGACCGCGGTTGTGGATTTGCCGACGCCGCCCTTGCCGCTCGCCACCGCGATGATGTGGCGGACGCCCGGCAGGCCCGGAATGCCGCTGGGTGCGGCTTCCGTTGGTGCCGTCGCCGCGGAGCCGTTGGTTGCGCGGCCTTCCTTGGCCTCGGCCGTCAGCACCGCTGTTGCGGCGGCCACGCCATCGAGGCCGGCGACGGCTTCCTCCGCGGCGCGTCGCAGCGGCTCGAGGCGGGCTGCCTTGTCGGCCGGTACGTCGATCGACAGGTAGACGCGATCGTCCTTGATGGCGACATTCGACACCATGCCGAGGTCTGTAAGATTGCTTTCCCCATCGGGGCCCGCCACGGTGCGGAGGGCGTCGTGGATCATGCTCTTCGTGATGGTCATGTCTTATGCTCCTGGTCGGCGGGTCGCGCGCGGGCGTCGCCGCGACATGCGCGGCATAGACCGTCGGTTCAAGCACCCGCAGTGTTGGACGGGTTCAATCGAGGGCGACGGCTGCGAGCTTCGCAAGCGTGTCGGCTTCGCGGTCTACAGCCTTCATGACGAGTTCGCGCGTGCGTGCTGGCAGATCGAGGGCGAGCGCGGCCTGATGGCCCTTCGGCGACATCTTGCGCAATGTCTTGCCGACGATGTCGATGATCTTGTCGTCGTCGTACTTGGAGTACTTTCCGAGGAATTCCTCGAAGTAGTGCTCGACGAAGACGACGTCGACGACGTTCTCGAGAGCCTGCGATTCGCGATCCTTCTTCAGTTGTTCCTTCTTGATGAGCATGGCGACGCGGGCAGCATCGTCCGCGGTGTAGCCGTGTGCCGTCATGATCGCGCCGACCACTTCGCCGTGGTGTTCGCGGCATGCGCGGCGCCAGTCGTTGTAGCCGCCGCGGCCCTCGGGATAGGAGGCACGCGGGATGTCCCAGCGGCGGATATGCTGGGCACGCGCTGCGATACGGAGAATATCCGAGGCCTCCGGGTACATGGCCTCGAGCCGCTCGGTCATGCGTTCGGCGTAGACGACCTCGTACGGGCGGTCTACGCCGTCGACTTTGGTCGTCCGCGGGTCGTCGGCGTTCGCGGCATCGATGGCCGCGATGACGGCTTCGAAGCGTGGGGTCTGTTGGCTCATGCCGTCGTGTCCTCTCAGGCCGTCAGCGGTTCGGTCGCGGGGGCGGCCGGCCGACGTGTGGCGTTGCGCACGTATGCTGCCGGAAGCAGGCCAGCGGTCTTGTGGCGGCGAACGAAGTCAACGAAGCGCTCGGCCCACGGGAAGGCCTCGGTCGATCTGAGGTGCGCGAAACCGGCAACCATGTTGGCGATCACGATACCATCGTGGCGGCCGTTGACGCCGGTTCCGCGCTTCATCTTGAAGGCATACGCGAGATCGTCAGGCAGATCGACGATTTCGGCATGATGAAATTCGTGAGCGCGGATGGTCGTCGGGATGCCCTGTCCGGCGGCGGCGCCGCCTAACGTTACATCCCGCAGTCCATCCCGCAGTCCATCCCGCAGTCCGCCCCATGGCCCACCCCATGGCAAGTGCGCCGTCGTCTCGATCACGATCTGGCCGCGTCCCTGCGGCCGGTCGTGCATGACGGCTTCCGCTGGGATGACGCCAACCATTTCAGCACGCTGCTCACCCCAGCGGATCGCCTCGGTGAGATACATCAAGCCACCGCATTCGGCATAGGTGGGCAGGCCGCCGAGAACCTTGGCACGGATGTCGGCGCGCAGGCTCGCGTTGGCCGAGAGCGCGTCCATGCGCATTTCGGGAAATCCGCCGCCTATGAACAGGCCATCGGCCTTCGGCAGGCGTTGCGCCTGTTCGGCATCGAATACGACGAGTTCGGCACCCGCACGCTCGAGCGACGCGAGATCATCGGGGTAATAGAAGCCGAACGCCGCATCCCGTGCGACGGCGATGCGTACCTGGCTTCCATTGCGTGTCGATGCGTTGACCGCGCCGTCGCGGCCGGCCGTTTCGCCGAGGAATGAGCTGCTGGTTCGCCGCGCGGATGCGGCCGGAGGTGTCAGAAGTGGCATCGCAAGGGCTGCGATCGATTTCAGCATGGCGAGGTCGAAATTCTTGGTGACGGCCTCTGCGACGCCATCGATGAAGGCATCGACTGCGCCGGTTTCGGCGGGCGTCGTCAGGCCGAGATGCCGCTCCGGCAGGTGGAATGCGAGATCGCGGTGAAGGGCGCCGATGACGGGGATCTCGGTATAGCGTTCGACCGCGGCGCGCAGCTTCTGTTCGTGGCGGGCGCTGGCGACGCGGTTGAGAACAACGCCAGCGATATGCACTTCGGGGTCGAACACGCGATAGCCGAGCAGCAGTGGCGCAATTCCGCGTGTCATCCCTTCGGTATCGACAACCAGGATCACGGGCGTGCCGATGAGCTTCGCCAAGGCGGCGTTGCCGTCCCGTCCTTCCGTATCTACGCCGTCGTAGAGGCCCATATTGGCCTCGATCAGCGCAAGGTCCGCATCGGCAGAATGAGCGGCCAGCATCGCGGTGATCTCGTCGCGCGACTGGGTGTTGAAGTCCAGATTGTAGCATGCCCGGCCGGTCGCCCTCGCGTGCCACATAGGATCGATATAGTCGGGACCCTTCTTGAACGACTGTACTGCGAGGCCCTGCCGCCGCAATGCGCGCGCGATGCCGAGCGACACGGTGGTCTTGCCCGAGGACTTGTGGGCTGCTGCGATCAAGATGCGGGACATACTCATGGTCTACCTCGATCCTCGGTCGCACGCTGCGCGTTGCCTGTGCCGCGCCAGCGCCGGTGTCGTCACGACGTTCTCTGCAGCCGTTCGCGTCGTCGGCGCCATCCCCATCATCACGCTGTGACGCTCTCGCCGCGCGGCAGAAAGGGCAGAACCTTGATGGCAATACCGACGACGAGCATGGCGATCGATATTCCGGCTACTCCGAGCATCACTTCCGGCAGGGAGGGCGCATAGCGGGCGACCTCGCCATCGAGGAAGGAGCTCGACGTCTCCATGCCGGGGAAAAGGTTGAGCGGATACGCCTGGCCGCCGATGATCGTCACGTACATGAATGCAAGGCCGCCCATCAGTGCCAGCACGGACGCAATGGTCATGGCCTGGCGCTCACTGAACGGCCTTGCCTCGCCGGAGCCGAACGCGAGAATTGCGATGGGCAAAATGTTTCCGACGAGGACGTGCCCGATCCAGAAGAGGGCGGTGTAGATGCCGCCGTCGCGGAGGATGAAGGCTTCGACGCCGTGATGCTCGCTGGCGTAGAGAGAAGTCAGGTGCTTGACGGCGGTGAAGTAGAGTAGAGCGAATGAGAAAACGATCATCAAGCCCCGGAAGCTCTGGATCATTTCCTCGCCCATCAGCATCTGCCGCGTCTCGCGACACATGGTGAACAGCACGAGGACCGTGAACGCCAGCCCATAGAGGAACGACGCGGCGATGAAGAGCGGCGCCATGATTGCCGAATCGAATGCTTCACGTGCGACCAGGAAACCGAAGATCGATCCCGTGCCGGTGGTGAGCGCCAGGCGCCAGCCGAATGCGAGCCAGCCGACGGTCCGCGTCGCCGTCGGTGTCTGCGATACGCCGCGATCCATCATGGTGAAGAGGTAGACGCCGACGATCGCGATGAAGCCGATATAGAGGTAGATGTTCCACGCGAAGATCGACTTGAAATTGTAGGTGGTCATGGCGACCGTCAGCCGGTCCGGCCGGCCGAGATCGAGCACCAGGACGATGAGACCTCCGACGAGCAATGCGATTGCCAAAATGCCGGAGAGACGCGCGAACGGTTTGTAGGCGAGCTTGTTGAAGACCGATGAAATCGACGCGACGTTGAGCGCGCCGGATGCGGAAACGATGAGAAATACGGCGAACACGTGGGGCATGCCCCACACGACGGCGTTGTTCATGCCGGTCACCACATGACCATGGTGCTCCATGTAGTAGGCGGCGCCAAGGCCGAGCGCCACGATCAGCGCGTGCAGGCCGAGGAGCCCCCAGAAAAGCGTGCTGTGATCTTCGAGCCTTTGAAAGGTGATCCGCGCCATATCCTCGTTGCCTCGCTTGCCGGCGTTGTCCCGCCGGCGGATCTCACAAATTCTGGTAGTAGACGCCCGGGTCGGTGCCGAGATCGTCGCGAATGCGTGTCGTCCGGTAGGTCGCGACACGTTTGGCGATCTCGGATGCCGGGTCGTTGAGGTCGCCGAAGATCATGGCGCTATGGCCTGCCTTGGCGCATGCCTCGACGCATGCCGGCGTGCCGCCGGCATCGACGCGATGCACGCACATGGTGCAGCTTTCGACGCAGCCCTTGCCGCGAGGGGCGTGGGGCTTTTGATCCTCGAGCGGCTCGTGAATGAAGGAGCGGGCCTTGTAGGGACAGGCCATCATGCAATAGCGGCAACCGATGCAGATGTGCTTGTCGACGAGCACGATGCCGTCGGCGCGCTTGAACGATGCGCCTGTCGGGCAGACGTCGACGCACGGCGGATCGGCGCAATGCTGACACATCATCGGCAGCGAGAACGAGGAGCCGTCCTTGCGGTTCGTGACCGTCAGCTTCCTGATCCATTGGGCGTCGGTTTCAGGTCGCCCATTGAGCTTCCAGCCGTTCTCGGTCGAGCAGGCGGTGACGCAGTCCGAACAGCCGCTCGGGCATTTCGCAAGATCGATCAGCAGGCCGAACCGATGCTTCGACGATACCGGCTGATCCGCAGGGCGCGCGATGGCCGGATCACTTTCCGCGAACGCCATCAGCGTGACGCCCGGCGCGATCACCGTCGTCGAGAAGGCGGTTGCCGCCTTCATGAACCAGCGGCGGCCCACATCCACCGGATCTGCGCCTTCGACGGTGCGGGTGGTCGCGGTCGCCTCCCCGGCGTCGGACGCACGCGTTGCGCACGAGCAGCCGGCTCCGCAGCCACCATTCGCTTCGTCAGCCTTGGCGATCATCGGCCGACCTCCTTCAGGTAGCGATCGAGCGCGGCGATGTCGGCGGCGGCACCCGGCGGATGATGGCCACTGTCGGCGCTACCCGTCGTCACCGGATCACCGGGACGCGAGGCGTGGCACTGGAAACAATCAACACTTACGGCCGTGTAGTCGTGGCAGGTGCGGCAGAAGTGCTTCGGGTCGGCAACCGTGACAGCGCGACCGTCGGTCCCCGCCACCTGATGGCAGTCGATGCAACCCGTCAGGCTGAACGTCTTCGTGCGGACACCTTCGTGGACCGTGTCGTCGCGCTTGTGGTGGAGTGCCGTCATGTGATTGCGACGCATCCACTCGGTGTCCGCGACGCACTTGTCACCACGGCCCTTGGCCGGCTGCGGCGGCCCCGCGATCACCGGCGTCATTGCGCCAGTGATCGCGATCGCAATCGCCACAACGGTCAGAAGCCGCTTCTTCCACGTCGAGAACAGCATCGTCCGTCCTACTCGCCGAGGCCCATCTGGATGTAGCCCGTCGGGCAGACATCCGCACAGATGTGGCAACCGATGCACATGGTGTATTCCGTGTAGACGTAGCGGCCGACGGCGCGCTCCTTCTTGGGCACACGTTTCACCGCGGTTTGCGGGCAGAAGATCACGCAGTTGTCGCACTCGAAGCACATGCCGCAGCTCATGCAGCGCTTGCCCTCGTTGATCGCCTGCTCTTCCGTCAGGCCCTTGATCCGCTCCTCGAAGTTGCCGAGCACGGCATCGGATTCGATGTGCACCTCGTCGCGGCGGCCGCGCGCCTCATACTTGAAGTGGCCCTTGAACAACTCGGTGTGAGGGATGATCTGGGCCGCGGAACGGTCTTCGTAGTTGTGGATCGCGAACTTGGCTTCCGAGGTGCCGCGCGTCTGCGAGTGGTCGTAGGGAGCCGGGTCGAGTGCGCGCTGGTGCAGCTCGCGCAGCAGATTGAAATGGTGCACGTCGACCTTCGGCCGCTTGTCGGCTGGCGAGCCGGCGAGGAAGTGATCGATGCTTTCAGCTGCGATGCGGCCGTGTCCGATCGCGGTCGTCAGCAGGTGCGGGCGAACGATGTCGCCACCGGCAAAGTGCATTTCCTTGTTCTTGACGCGATACATCGGATCGGTGGCGATGAAGCCTTTGCCGTTGTCGAGGCCGGCCAGCCCACCGTCGAGCTCGCCCATCTGGCCAATGGCCGAGATGATGATGTCGCCTTCGATCTCGAACTCGGTACCCTCGATCTTCTCCGGCGCATTGCCCTTCATCACGCATTTGCACATCTTGAGGCCGCGGGCGCGTCCTTGCTCGTCGCGCAGAACCTCGAGCGGGAGCACGCCGCCCATGATCGTCACGCCTTCGCGCATCGCGTCCTCGCGCTCGCGCTCGGAGGCCGTCATCTTCTCGAGCGGGAACAGCGATGTCAGCGTCGCCGACAGTCCCTCGCGACGCATCGCGCCGGCGACGTCGTGGGCCGTGTAGCCGAGCACGTTGTGCGGGTCGACATCCTTTTCCGCCTTGTGCGTGATGTGGCCGAGGCGTCGGGCAACCGAGGCGACGTCGATCGAGGTGTCGCCGCCGCCGACGACGATCACCTTCTTGGCGGTGCCGACGACCCAGCCCTGATTGAAGGCATCGAGGAATTCGACACCGGTGATGCAGTTCTCGGTGCCGTCCCAGCCTGGCACCGGAAGTCCGCGGCCTTTCTGCGCACCGATGGCCCAGAAGATCGCGTCGAAATCCTGCTCGAGCTGGTCGACCGTGACGTCGGTGCCGACCTTGGTGTTCAGGCGCACGTCGACGCCCATGTCGAGGATGCGGCCGATTTCCGTGTCGAGCATGTCACGCGGCGTGCGATAGCCGGGAATGCCGAAGCGCATCATGCCGCCGAGCTGGCCGTGTGCCTCGATGATCGTGACGGCATGGCCCTTGCGCCGCAGGAAGTACGCGGCGGCGAGTCCTGCAGGACCACCACCGATAACTGCGACCGTCTTCCCTGACGCCTCGCCCGCTGTCGGCAGCTTCAGTGCGTTGTCGTTGGCCCAGTCGCCAACATACTGTTCGACCGCGTTGATGCCGACGAAATCGTCGACCTCGTTGCGATTGCAGCCGTCCTCGCACGGCGCCGGGCAGACACGTCCCATCGTCGCCGGAAACGGGTTGGCTTCGACCATGCGCTCGAAGGCGTACTGCTGCCATGTGGTGTCCTTGGACGGCGGCTTGTCCATCTGCCGTGCGATGGCCAGCCAGCCGCGGATCTCGTGGCCGGACGGGCAAGAGCCCTGGCATGGCGGCGTCTTGTGCACGTAGGTCGGGCACTTGTAGGAGCGGTCGGCCTGGAAGATCTTGTCGGTGAGGTCGTCCCAGCCGTTCCACATGCTCTCACCGCTCTTGAAGCGGCGGAACGTCAGCTTCGTGTCGTCCGATTGAGCGCCGTCGGGCTTCGGCTTACTCGCCATGTCGTTCATGAGACATCTCCATCAATCAGCCGAACCGTTGCCGTTGGCAACCTTCGCCTTCTCTTCTAATTCGCGGGCCTGTATCGACCCGGTCAGGACGATCGCGTTGGCGACCATCTGGTGAACGGAAAGTATGCTGTCCATCTCGAAGCCGTACTGCGGCAGCACCTTCGTGAACTGCGCCTTGCAGATGGCGCAGATCGCGGCCATGTGCGTGACGCCGTGATCCTCGCGAACCTGTTGCAGTGCGCGCATACGCGGTTGCGCACCCTTGAGGCGCAGATCCATCAGGTCGTCGGTGAGGAGGCCGCCGCCGCCGCCGCAGCAGAACGTGCTTTCCTTGATGGTGTCGGCTGCCATGTCATAGAAATGGTTGCAGGACGCCTTGAGGATCGCGCGCGGAATCTCGAACTGGCCGCCGGGCATGTCGCCCATGCGTGAGGCGCGCGCCACGTTGCAGCTGTCGTGATAGGTGAGGCGGTATTCGTCGTTCTTCGATTTGTCGAAGACGAGCTTGTCTTCCTTCATGAGATCGTAGGTGAACTCGCAGATGTGCTGCGGCACCGGATAGCGTTGATCGAGGAAGTCGAAGGGGCCGGCAAGCGTGTTCAGGAACGAGTAGGCGACGCGCCAGGCATGTCCGCACTCGCCGAACACGATGCGCTTGACGCCGAGATCGATCGCTGCCTTGCGGATGCGCAGTGATACCTCGCGCATGTTCTCGTACGATCCGATGAACATGCCGAAATTCGCGGCTTCCGAGGCGTAGGAGCTGAGCGTCCAGCTGACACCAGCCTCGTGGAACACCTTGGCGTATCCCATAAGGCCCTGGATGTGCGGTTCGGCGAAGAGATCCGCCGACGGTGTCACCAGCAGAACGTCGCAGCCCGGCTTGTCGATCGGCATCAGGACCTTGATGCCGGTTTCTTCCTCGATCTCTTCCTCGAGACCTTCGAGGGTCGATTCGATTGCCTTCTTCGGTAGGCCGAGGTTGTTGCCGACCTTGTAGACCTTGCCGATGATCTCG
>JAGRKS010000037.1 GCA_020442185.1 Hyphomicrobiaceae bacterium | reverse complement strand
CGCCGCCCCCGCGGAGGCCCGAGCGAAGCTAGGATCAGCCGTGAGCTGAACAATCTCGCGAAGCGAGGATCAGCCGTGAGCGAAAAAACCTACCGAGAGCGGCAGCTATCGAGGCACCGCTGAAGCTGCGCATCGCAGCTCGGGCTGTTCTTGGTGGCGATCCGGCACTGATTGTTCTGTGCACGACAGGACGAAACGCAGGCCTTGTTTGCATGCGCATCGGCAAGGCTGACGCACGCCGCCGCGATGCCCAGCGCGAGAGCGAGGACAGTTCCGGACGCGCCGGTCCGGCGCGGCGTCATCGGTCGTGCAGACAATGCGTCCTCCATGCCGCGAGTTCCCCACGCGGGCACACGCTCAACTCCCGCTTGGCGCGCGCAGATGCGCGTCGATGGCGGATTAACGAATCTCTACATCGCCGGGGATGAATGGGAGCTGAAAACCGCACCGTCGCGCCATGAAACATGAAGCACTGGGAAACATAAATACTGGCATCGCGATGCAGGACGGCGTCGCCGCGGCCGAAGACGCTATTCAGAATGCGAATTCCTTGAATACAGGGTCGATATCGCCAGCCCAGCGGCCGTGAAAGCGTTCGAGCAATTCGTCGGCACACGTTTGCCCCTTGGCCAGCGAGATTTCGAGCGGCGCCAGATAGACACTCTCATCCTGGCCGACGGCATTGACCTTGTGCCGGTTCCGCAGGCCCATATTGGACAAATGCACGACGTCGCGCGCGATATCGAGAACGCGACCGCCGCGAAACGGTGCGTCGAGAGCGAGCTTCGGCACGTCGCGGCGCAGGGCATTGCGCTCTTCTTCCGTCCAGTCCCGAACGAGATCGGCGGCACCTGCCAGCGCCGTTTCGTCGTAGAGCAAGCCGACCCATAGTGCCGAGAGCCCGACGATGCGCCCCCAGCGACCGCCATCGGCGCCACGCATTTCGAGGAACCGCTTCAAGCGGACTTCGGGGAACAAGGTCGTCAGGTGATCCGACCAATCGTCGATGGTCGGAAGTTCGCCTTCGAGGCCCGGCAGGCGGCCGGCCATGAAGTCGCGGAACGAGCGGCCGGCGACATCGATGTAGGTCCCGTTGCGGTAGACGAAATACATCGGCACATCGAGTGCGTAATCGACGTAGGCCTCGTAACCCATGCCCGGCTCGAAGACGAACGGCAGAAGGCCCGTGCGTGCCGGGTCCGTATCGCGCCAGACCTCGCTGCGCATCGACTTGTAACCGTTCGGCCGGCCCTCGGTGAAGGGCGATGAAGCGAACAGTGCGGTGGCGATCGGCTGCAGGGCCAGCGATACCCTGAGCTTCTCGACCATGTCGGCCTCGCTGTCGAAGTCGAGGTTCACCTGGATCGTCGCCGTCCGGTACATCATGTCGAGGCCGTGGCTCCCGACCTCGGGCATGTAGCGGGTCATTACGCCATAGCGTTGCTTCGGCATGCGGGGGGTCTCTTCGAGCGTCCACTTGGGCGAAAACCCGAGCCCGAGAAAGCCGATGCCCAGCGGTGCGCCGACCCGCAGCACTTCGATCAGATGCTCTTCCGTCTCCTGCGCTGTCTCGTGCAGGTCTGCGAGCGGCGCTCCCGACAGTTCGAACTGGCCGCCGGGCTCGAGACTTATCGTGCCACCGATCTCACCGTCGGGGCGCTTCAGTGCGATGATCTTGTCACCTTCGCGGATCGGCTCCCAGTGGCAGCACGTCATCATCCCTTCCATGAGCGCGCGGATACCCCGCTCGCCCTCGTAGGGAACGGGCCCGAGTGTCGTGGTATCGAAAACGAATTTCTCGTGTTCGGTGCCGATCCGCCATTGCGACTTGGGCTTTTCGCCGGCGGCGATCCAGGCAATCAGATCGTCCTTCGAGCGCACAAGCGGGCTCAGCGTTCCGGCGACGCGGGTCGACATCGAGGAGTTCTTTCACTGTTCAGGTCGTTCTCGGCGCATCGTGCGGCACACGCGGTGAACAACCGAACCTGCCCCAGCGCTACGGCGCCGGACTGTTATGGCGTCGGTAACTGGCGTTCACAAGTACCCTCGTTTTCATGTCCTCGTGAGGGACCGCTCGGTGCACGTAGTAATGTCCATTTCGTCAGCCGCGCGCCCTTCAAGGTTGCAGCCGCACCCTGTTCCGGCGGCGCAATTGCCGTTCAAGAAGCCGCTGAAGGTCGCCGCAATGCGGTCGATCGCATTGCGGACCTCCGCCGGAATGGACGTTCCATGCCGCACCCGATCGAAGGCCGGGCGTCCGAGACGGCGCAGCGGAGCCTCAGGAACGCTCAGCGCTCTTCGCCGTCGCCCTGATCGGTAATCCAACCATGGGACGTGATCTGATCTGGGAAGCGGAACGGTTTGAGCCACGCCGACCAGCCGTTCCCGACAACAGGCGCGGTTGCGTCCCTGGCGTCTGGGACGTCGGCCGACGCCGTCCTGGCGGTGGGCGCTGCTTCAGCCTTGGCATTGGCCGCGCCTTTCGTCTTGCTCTGCTGCGATGCCGTTCTCGACGGCTGGCCGCCAAGTGCCTGCGCCGGCCTACGCGCACGCTGCAGGTGGTCTTCCGCGATGGGCTCAGAGCGCGTCTTGTCCTTGCCAGCAACGGTGCCGGTATCTCCCATCCGTGGTCCGCCGAGCGGCATCGGCTCGATCAATGGCCGCGCCGTCAGGCGCCTGGACTTGACTGTCCCCACTGGCGCTCCGTCGGCTGGCTGCGACGGCAACGCAACGGCCGCGCCCGAAGAGGCACCGGCGGATGCGGCGTCCGTCACTTTGGGACGCGCATCTTCGATGACTTCGACGCCAGTGCCTGGTGGCGGCGCTGCATCATCCGGCAAGGTGACGCTAACCGCGGCATGTCCGAGCGACATCAAGCCGAATTCAGGCAACGGCTTACGTGCGGTAGCTGAAATGTCGGACGGCTTGGCGTGCATAGCGTTGACGGTGGTGACAGCGGCAGCATCGGCGGACTGGGCCGGCAGAGGCACGCCGGCGGGCACTGGCGGAGTTGGCGTTGGCCCGGAAACGGCTGGAGCCGCCAAGACGACCGGCTGCACAGATCGAGCCTCCGTTACCGCCTCGCTTGCCGACGCCGTGCCAGTCGCGTCCAGCGGGTCGGATGGGTCCGCCAGCGACGGACCGGGAGCCTGCGCACCGGCGGCAAATCGCTCGCTCAGTTCTTCGGCGCGACGGCGAACCTCCGCGGTCAGACGGCGGACGTCGCCAGTGTCGCGGCGTGCCTCGGCGAGCGTCGCGGCGAAATCCGTCGTCGAGAGCATGGCCGACGGCTCCGGCTCGGGTGTCACCGCGATGCGGTCGGCAATTTCGGGAATGATTGTCTTGAGGCCGCGGGCGAACTCCGACATTCCCGCGAGCAGGTTTGCTCTCACGACAGCAGCTTCGGCTTCATGCGACTGCCCCGGCTCGGGCTGGACGTTTGCTTCGCGACCGATGGCAACCGCCTCGGTGGCCGCAGCCGGCCCGGTCGAAGGGGCGTGGTTACTCACGCCCTTGGGCGTCTGCGCCCGCGCCGCCAGCGCCGACCGCATCAACGCGAGACCTTCGGAACCGACAAACGCCTTCAAAGTTGCACCTTCGCTCCAGTCCCGGTGCACGGCTGCGCCGTCTTTGGCGAACGCCAGCGGTGGGGCAGTTGAGAGTGCCGCCACAAGACCTAGTGCGGCCGTGATCGCGACACGGGATTGGACCGGTCTATACTCGGAGCCGATTGGGGAGCTGTTTGGGGAGCGGATCGGCTCGAGACATCGCGAAGGCCCAGTCGCCGTCGACTCTCTCGCCCGTTTAGCGGTCACGCCGGTTGGGTCCGTGGTCGACATCCTCGCCATCCGACCGGACGGCCCGACGCGAATCACACCATCGGACTCCGCCCGACGGCGGATCTCGACACCAGTACACATGACGCAATACCCCCAACACACGTGATCGCGCCGAACTTCACTCCCCCGATGGTCGCGCCACGTCGTGGCGGATGCAACCCCGGCGAAATTCAACGCCGCCTTCCAAATCTCCCCGTCGCCGCGGAACACGCGCCAACCGACTGGAATGCGTTACGTTTCTACAGGCTCTACTGGGGCAAGATGAAGGCGTCCGCCACGCTTTGCAATTCGACTTGCATCCACACGTCGAGGCAGCGCGCCCCACGCGGGGACCAAACGTCAGACTCGCTGACATAGCGCCAGTCCTAGCACCAGTCCTAGCGCCAGTCCCCGAGCACCGCGTTGACCAGCGACAATGCCGCGACGGCCGCGGTATCTGCCCGCATGATCCGTGGCCCGAGAGAAATCGCTGTCGTAAACGGCTTGGCGCGCAGCACTTCGCGTTCCGCCGGGTCGAAGCCACCCTCGGGGCCGATCAATACGGCGACGCTCCCGCCTGGCCCGGGCGCCACCCGCGACAGCATGGCGATCGGATCGGCAACTTCGGCCTCCTCGTCGCAGACGACGAGCGGAATATCGGCGGGCCATGACGCCACGACATCACCGAATTTCAGCGGATCGCCGATTGTCGGGATGGAGAGGACACCGCATTGCTCGGCTGCTTCGACGGCGTTGGCGCGCATCCGGTCGAGATTGACCCGTTCGGCGATCGTTCGCCGCGTCAGTACGGGTTGCAGATGCCCGGCGCCGAGTTCCACCGCCTTCTGCACCATGTAATCGAGCCGCGCGCGTTTGAGCGGTGCAAACAGATAGCGGATCGCCGATTGCGGGGTCTGCGGCCTCGTCTGGAGGTCGACGCGGAGCCGGCACGACTTCCGCCCCGTCAGGACGAGGTGAACCCGCCATTCGCCGTCTCGCCCGTTGAAGACCAGTATCGCGGCACCGTCGCCGAGACGAAGGACGTTCAACAGATAATTCGTCTGCTCCCGGTCGAGTTCGATGTCGGCGCCGGGCGCAAGCGGCGCGTCGACCATCAGGCGCTGCGAGGCGAAATCGTGGATGGCCATGAGCGTCTCACTGGGTTACCGACCGCATCCGGCGCGGCGTCCTGGCCGTATCGCTCAGTGGATCGCCGTGCGCAAGAGCGCTGACCACCGGGCGGCATGTGCGGTGTAGAAACAGGGAGGTCTAGCGACCAGTGGCGCGTCGACCGCCGCGCAGGTGCAACTTCGCGCCTCCGTTCGTGGGCCCTGGTCCGCCGCGAGCCAACGTGCGAGAGAGTGCAATCCGCAGCCCGTCATCGAGTGTGGCGCGGCGATCAAGCAACGATATCCAGCAGCATGAACCGATCCGCAGAGAACCCGCCCGCCGAACAATCTACCGGACCGAATCCGCCGCCGGTGGCAGATGCCGTTCGCGACAACTGGGTCGATTCTTACGCACCGATCCGTTGGCGGCCATTCCTGCGGCTCGCGCGTGCGGACCGGCCGGTGGGCACCTGGTTGCTTCTATTCCCATGCTGGTGGTCGCTCGGCCTCGCCTCGATCGCCGACGGCCGGGCATTCCCCGAGCCCTGGTATCTCGTGTTGTTCGCCATCGGTGCCTTTGCGATGCGGGCAGCAGGATGCGCCTATAACGACTACATCGACCGCGATTACGATGCGCAGGTTGCACGCACAATGAGCCGGCCGCTCCCGTCTGGTCAGGTGACGCCGCGCCAGGTTCTGGTGTTCGTCGCCTGCCTCGGCCTCATCGGCCTGCTCGTCGTGCTGCAGTTCAACGTCTTCACACGCTGGCTCGCGATATCGTCGCTGGCGCTCGTGCTGATCTATCCGTTCATGAAACGACTGACAAACTGGCCGCAGCTGGTGCTCGGTCTGGCCTTCAACTGGGGCGCCCTGGTCGGCTGGTCGAGTATCACGGGAACGGTCGGTTTGGCCGCCGTCGCGCTCTATGCGGGTTCCGTGATGTGGACCATCGGCTACGACACGATCTATGCGCACCAGGACAAGGAGGACGACCTGATGCTCGGCCTCAAATCAACTGCGCTGCACTTTGGCGCGGCAACACCGGCCTGGGTCGGCGGCTTCTATCTGGCCGCCATTGTGTTCTGGAGTATCGCCGGATTCCTCGCTGGTGCGCATCTGATATCATTTGTCGCACTGGCCCTCGTCGGCCTGCATTTCGCGTGGCAGGTCTCGACCCTCGACACGGCCGATCCCGAGAACTGCCTCAAGCGCTTTCGCGCCAATCGCGATGTCGGGTTCATGCTGTTCGCCGGGCTCGTGCTCGACATGGTGATTTCCTGGTCGGCGGGCATCGCCTGAGATCGCGCAAAGCAGCCCGCGCCTTCAGCGTCAACCGTCGCTCCTCGCGCAAAAACGGCATCGGCACGGGAGGGTCTGCGCCCTCGCCGTGCCGGAAATGCCCCACTGCCGACTTTCGAGACCCTCACGGGAACTCATTGGTCCAAGCTGCCACAAACTGCTTCCATTACGATTAACCGATAGCGTAAACAGCACGTTATGAGCTGTTCCGGTGCGCACCCCACGACCGCGTACCCGCCGGCTCAGGCGCCGCGAAGCGTTATCCGAAAGCGACGGACCAACATGGAGAAGGCCGTTCATGAGCAAGCCGACACAGCAGAATGCCGCGCAACTCCTGCACCTCGTCTTCGGTGGCGAACTCGAGGATATCGGCGGCACCTCGTTCCGTGACCTCGAGCACCTCGACATCGTCGGGATTTTCCCGAACTACGCGGAAGCCCACAAAGCGTGGAAAGCCGCGGCGCAACGTACGGTCGACAATGCACACATGCGCTATTTCATTGTTCACATGCACCGGCTACTCGACCCCAACGCGACGGGAAGTGCCGCCGAGACGTGATAGGCTACCATCGGTGCCGTCAACCCAATCCCCAAGCGACTGCAGGACCGCCGCGGAGGCCGAGTGACCACGACCGAGCAAGCGCCTCCGCGCGATCCTGACAAATCCGCGGGCACGAAGGCGGCGACAAATCGCGGAACAGGCCGCCCGCCACGCAAGCCCGGCTTCGACCTCGCGACACGCCAGCTCGTGCGCCGCTTCCTCGCCACGTGGGTATGGCCGCGCTGGCGGCAGCTTGCCTATGCCTTGATGCTCACCGCCTGCCTCGCCGCCGCGACCGGCGCCTACCCGCTGATCATCAAATCGTCGTTCGATACCCTGCTCAAGGGCAACACCGACATGCTGCCGTGGGTGCTCACGGCCATCGTTCTGGTCACCGCGACGCGCAGTCTGTTTCTCTACCTGCACACCGTGACGACGAACCGCATCGTCTACCGCATCACGACCGACCTTCAAAAGCATACCTTTGCGCACCTGATGCAGGCCGACTTCGCGCGCCTCGGCCGCGACGCACCCGGGCGCCTGATGTCGCGGCTGACCAACGACATGACATACGTCGAGGTTGCGATGCAGGCGAGCGTCAACACTGCCGTCCGCGACGTGCTCTCGATCATCGTGCTGGTCGCCTCGATGTTCTATCTCGATTGGGCGATGTCACTGATCGTTCTCGGCGTCTACCCGCTTGCCGCAGTGCCGATCATGGTCATTTCCGAGCGGCTGCGCCGCGTCGCCAAGCGCACGCAGGCCGAATTGGCGGGCGTGACGACCGAACTTGCAGAGAAGCTCTCCGGCACCCGCCTCATCAAGACATTCCGGCTCGAGGGCTATGCATCCGATCGCGTCAACTCGGCCTTCGAACAGGTGTTCGCCCTGCGCATGAAGGCGGTCAGAACTCGCGCGCGCCTCGATCCGATGCTCGAGGCGTTCGGCGGACTTGCGGTCGCCGGCGTCATTGCCTTCGCCTACTGGCGCATCGCATCCGGCATCTCGACCGTCGGCGACTTCATGGGCTTCGTCACCGCGTTGTTGATGGCCTCGCAGCCGATCCGTGCACTCGGAAATCTCACGGGCCGCGTCCAGGAGGGCGTTTCGGCGCTCGAAAACGTCTACGCCATTCTCGACGAACAGCCCTCCATCGTCGACAAGCCCGACGCGCGGAAACTCGCCCTCGGTTCTGGCTCCATCCGCTTCGAGGATGTGTCTTTCGCCTATGCGCAGGGCGAAACCGACGATGCCGTGCGCAATTTCACGCTCGAGGTTCCGGGCGGTGCGACGGTTGCCTTCGTCGGTCGCTCGGGCGCCGGAAAGTCGACCCTTGTCAACCTCGTGCCACGCCTGTTCGACGTGACGGGCGGGCGCATCCTGATCGACGGCCAGGACATCCGCGACGTGACGGTCGGTTCACTGCGCGATGCCATTGCCATCGTCAGCCAGGACGTGACGCTGTTCGACGACACGATCCGCGCCAACATCGCACTCGGCCGCCTCGATGCGACCGACGAGGAGATCGCCGCCGCCGCCGAAGCTGCCGCCGCCCACGAATTCATCCTCGCACAGCCGGCAGGATATCGGACCGAGATCGGCGATCGCGGCCTGCGCCTGTCCGGCGGCCAGCGTCAGCGACTGGCGCTCGCCCGCGCGATCCTCAAGAACGCGCCGATCCTGCTGCTCGATGAAGCGACGAGTGCTCTCGACACACAATCGGAGCGCCTCGTGCAAGACGCCCTCGACCGTTTCACCAGCGGCCGCACCACACTGGTCATCGCTCATCGCCTTTCGACCGTCCAGAACGCCGATCTCATCTGCGTGATGGAGAACGGTCGCCTGCTCGAGACCGGCCGCCACGGCGAACTGCTCGCGAGCGGCGGGGCTTATGCCGGTCTCGTCCGCTCGCAGCTTGTCGATGACAGCGCGGATGAGCGCGGCTGATGCGAGGTCCGCGTCACAATGCGGCTCATCCTCGGCAGCGACGAACGTCGGCGATGGTGCGCGGGTGCGGCAACCGTGGCGGTTCCCGCGATCTGAGCGGTGCCAGAAAACGCTATTCGCGCTCGAGTACGGAGTTGACCAGCCGGTTGGCCCACGAACTCGCCTGGAAGCTCTGTTTCAACTCGTCAGGATCGTAGACCGTCTCGACCCATTGCATGAACGGCATGGGATTGAGTGCGTTGTCCGCCAGATAGCGCTCGAAGAAATAGTCGAGAATACCGGTGTCGGCCTGGCGGATGTGACCGAACTTCAAGGCCAACTGATTTTTCGCGAACTCGATCGGTTCGCCTTCGCGGAAATAGCGATAGAGGACACTCATCAACCCGGCGCGATCGGCGCCGGATTTGCAGTGCATGAGGATCGGGTATTCGACCTCATCGAACAGACGCATCGCGCCTTTGATCTCAGCCACCGACGGTGCCGCGCGCGAACGCACCTGATAGTTGACCAATCGAATGCCGATGCGTTCGCAGGCCTGCTTTTCGAGCCAGTAGCTTGAGCAATCGCGCTCGCCACGGAGATTGACGACCGTGCGAATGCCGTCACGTGCCAATTTACCGATGTGGGTCGGCGAAGGCTGGGCGGAGCGCCACGCATTGGCGGAGAGACGATGTCGATTGAGATAGATCGACCGGAAAATACCGTGATCGATGAACAACAGTTCGAAATAGGCAGCGTGCGGCCCAAATCGATGCCGTGCCCATGGCGGAGCGTTCGATACGAGACCGTTGCGGATGCGGTTCGTCACCTTCCGCATTGCTCGCCGCGACCGTTTCAGGACTGTTGCCATCCGATCAGTTCCAGCCGCTTGGCCCCATGCAGGATACTCGAACGCGCCTCCGCCAGCACATGTGCCCCATGCCAGTCGTCCACCACAACAACCAGCGCGAGCAACGATCACATTTGATTTCGGTAATTAAGCAATATAGGAACCTTGCGCAAGGTGTTCCACGGCCTTGTCCCCACTCCGCTTTCCGAGGTTGCGAGGCATCCCGCGGCATGGCACGCGACTTTTTGAAACGACTTGGAGTTCCGGGATCCGTGGGGCGCGGCATAGCGCGTCTTGTCCGTATGGTCGCGCGAACGTCGGAGCCGGTCTTCGAGCCCGCCGACCTGACACAACGCCTTTTCGCGGCGCATCCGGGCATCCTCACATTCTGGCACGGCCAGTTCATGCTGGTTTCGCTGCTCAATCCGCATGGCGCGACGGTCAAGGCCATGGTCGCGCGCCACGGCGACGCAGAACTGATCGGCCAGGCGCTCGAACACGTCGGCGTCGAGTTGATCCGCGGCGCCGGTTCGGGCGGCCGTCGCAAGGACCGTGGCGGTGCCCATGCCCTCCGCGCCTCCATGCGCGCCCTCGCCGATGGCGCCACCGTCGCGATGACGGCCGACGTACCGCCGGGCCCGGCACGGCGGGCCGGCGAAGGCGTAATAATGCTGGCGCGCCTTTCCGGCCGGCCGATCATGCCGGTTGCCGTTGCCACCTCGCGTTTCCTGGCGCTCGATACCTGGAGCCGGATGACGATCAACCTGCCGTACTCGAAAATCGCGGCTGTCGGCGGTGAACATATCATCGTGCCGCGTGACGCGGACGCGGCGACCATCGAAGCGCTGCGCCAGAAGCTCGAGACGTCACTCAACGAGGCGACGCGGCGGGCCTACGAACTCGTCGGCTCGGACTACACCAAAGCGACGCCTGCCGGCGCGCTGCCAGCAAGTGCGCCACCTGCCGAGCCTGGTTTCCGCTTCAAGGCCTACCGGCAGGCAACGCGCCTCATCGAGCCGGTATTGCCGCTATGGCTTGCTTCGCGGGCGCGCAAGGGCAAGGAGGTGGCCATCCGGCGCAACGAGCGCTACGGCCTCGCAAGCACCGCGCGACCGGAAGGACGCCTCGTGTGGCTGCATGCAGCTAGTGTCGGTGAGACGAATGCCGCGCTGCCTCTGATCGCGGAACTCACCGCCCGCGAGCCCGACCTCAGCTTCCTTCTGACCACGGGCACCGTCACATCGGCGCAACTTGCTGCCCAGCGCCTCGGCCCCCGCGCCATCCATCAGTTCGCACCGCTCGACACCCGCCGTTTCACTCGACGCTTCCTCGATCACTGGAGGCCGGATCTGGTCGTTTTCACGGAATCCGAAATATGGCCTAACCAGATCATCGAGATTGCGGCGCGCAACATCCCGATCGCCATCGTCAACGCCCGCATGTCGCCGCGCAGCTTCGCACGCTGGCGCCGCAGCCGCGGGCTTGCGCGGCCACTGTTCAGCCGCTTCAACGTCGTGCTGACCCAGAACGAGCGGCTGACCCGATGGTTCACGCAACTGGGCGCGCGTTGTGTCCGCACCAGCGGCAACCTGAAAATCGATTCGCCGCCGCCGCCCATTGATCCGTTGGCGCTCGAGCGACTGAAACAGGCGATCGGTGCGCGGCCCATGCTGCTGGCCGCGAGCACGCACCCAGGCGAGGACGAGCAGGTCATCGCGGCCCATAAGCAACTGGCAGGGCGACATGCGGGCTTTCTCACCATCATCGTCCCGCGCCATCCCGACCGCGGCGGCGATATCACCGCGCTCGTCCGGCAGGCGGGCCTGACAGCCGGTCAACGCGCCGCCGGCCAGCTTCCCGATGCGGCAACCGATATCTACGTCGCCGATACCATCGGCGAACTCGGCACCTTCTACGCACTCGCATCCATCGCGTTCATCGGCGGCTCGCTGGTGCCGCACGGAGGACAGAACCCAATCGAGGCTGTCCGACATGGCGCGGCCGTGATCACTGGGCCCCACACGCGCAATTTCGAGGATCAGGTCGCCGCACTTGCTGCACGCAACGGCCTCATGGTGGTGAACGATGCGGCCTCGCTCGCCGCCGCGACATCGAAGCTGCTGACCGACCCCGATGCAATAGCCAGGATCGACGGTGGCGCACGTGCCGCCATCGACGGCATGACCGGAGCGCTCGCCCGAACCGCCGACGCCGTCATCGAGCTGCTGCCGCGCATGAACGAGCTGCGCCGTGCCTCTTGACGAACCGTCTTGGTGGTACGACGACCGGCCCTCGATCTGGCCGCTGATCCTCTCTCCACTGTCGAACCTCTATGGCACGCTCGCCTTGCGCCGCCTTGCCCGCGACAAGCCCTATCGCTCGCGGCTTGCCGTCGTCTGCGTCGGCAATTTCACCGCGGGCGGCACCGGCAAGACACCGTTCGCGATCACGATCGCCCGGCTCCTTCACGAGATGGGCGAACGGCCGGCATTTCTCACACGTGGCTACGGCGGGCGACGGCGTGGACCGTATTGGATCGACCCGGCACACGACACGTCCGCCGACGTCGGCGACGAGCCGCTGCTGCTCGCGAATGAGGCACCGACGATGCTCGCGCGCGACCGCCGCGCGGGGGCCATCGCGATCGAAACATCAGGTCGTGCCATCTCCGCTATCATCATGGACGACGGGTTGCAGAACCCGGCCCTCGCCAAGGACCTTTCGATTGCGATTATCGATGCCGTGCGCGGTATCGGCAACGGCCACGTCATACCGGCGGGACCGCTCCGGGCGCCCCTCGAAGCCCAGCTTGGCCTGGTCGATGCGATCCTCGTCAACACGCCACCAAATGCCCCGGCGACGAGCGCCCGCACTACTGGATCAGCAAACGGCGCCACGTTGACCAAGACATTGCGGCGCGACTTTCCAGGGCCGGTGCTGACGTCTCGTGCCGTCGCCAGCGGCGATATCGCGTGGCTCGAAGGGAAGCGCGTCGTTGCGTTTTCCGGCATCGCCAACCCCGACCGCTTTTTCTCGACCTTGGAGCAGGCTGGCGCCGTGATCGCGGACCGTATCACCTTCAAGGATCACCATGCGTTTTCGGAGGCCGATGCGAAGCGGCTGCTTGGTTCCGCGACCGCGCACGCTGCAACTCTCGTTACGACCGAAAAGGATAACGCGCGCCTGTCGGGTCATGGCGGGAAGCGAGCGGCACTTGCCGATGCCGCAAAGACGATCGCCATCGGCCTGTCGTTTGCCGATCGGGATGCCATTCGATTGAGGGAACTGTTGCAGTCCGCGGTCGCAACCGGTGGCTACCGGCAGCGCTATCGTCAGACCTGACCGGCGGCGCGGCGCTCGGCATAGCGCTTGAACGCAATTTCCGCCGACGCATAGGCCTCCTGGTGCGCGACGCTCCAGTAGCGCAATTCCTGCAGTGCGATCGGTTGACCGGTGACCGCACACCGCACGAAGTCCCCGGGTTGAACGACCTGGAACTCGCCGTCGAGAAAATGGATTTTGGCTTCACCCTTGAGGCCGAAGATTTTATCGAAGCGGTTCATGGCGATTTCCAGGGAGGCGCGGCCAAAGGCCCAGACGGCCAAATCGTGTCTGACCGGAACGTAACACAAAGATGTCGGGCGATGCCACCACCCGGGCCAAAGCGCCGCGCAGGCGATATGCTGGCATTTTCGCTCGGGGGATTTTTTCGCGCACGGCTGATCCTCGCTCCGCTCGGGCCTCCGCGGGGGCGGCGC
>JAGRKS010000208.1 GCA_020442185.1 Hyphomicrobiaceae bacterium | reverse complement strand
CGAGAGCGTCTATTCGATGGACGGCCACATCTCGCCGATCAGTGCGATCTGTGATCTTGCCAAGAAATACAACGCGCTGACGTATCTCGACGAGGTTCACGCCGTCGGCCTTTATGGTCCACACGGCGGCGGCATCGCAGAGCGCGATGGTGTGATGGACCGCGTCGATATTATCAACGGCACGCTTGCCAAGGGATTCGGTGTCATGGGCGGCTACATCGCCGCGACCCGCGACACCTGCGACGCGATCCGCTCGTTCGCTCCGGGCTTCATCTTTACGACGTCGCTGGCGCCCGCCATCGCCGCAGGTGCGTTGGCGTCGATCCGTCATCTCAAGTCGAGCCAGATCGAGCGCGCGCGACATCAGGAGCGGGCGCGGACGCTGAAGGTGCGCCTCGTCGACGCCGGCTTGCCGGTCATCGAGGGGCCGAGCCACATCGTACCGGTGATGGTTGGCGATCCGGTGCACTGCAAGGCCGTGACCGATACGCTGCTTGAGCACTACGGAATTTATGTGCAGCCGATCAACTACCCGACGGTGCCGAAAGGGACCGAGCGGATCCGGCTGACCCCTTCGCCGCAGCACACCGATGCGCAGATGGACCATCTCGTCGAGTCGCTGACGTCACTTTGGGCCGCATGTCCGGTCGCCAAGGGGCAGTACGTCCGCCTCGCGGCCGAGTAGGTAGCGTCCGCCGCGCGCCTGTCACGGGCGCAAGAGCCGTGATCGCATGGACGATGGACGGGCGCCTGACAGGGCGCCCGTTTCGATTCCAGCGGCTTTCGATGTCGCGCGATTGGACACCTTGCGACGAACGCCGCGCGGCCGGCGATGCTGCGCCCAACCCAACCCAGCCCAGCCCCGCGCCGCCCCACTCGCGACGGCAGCATGCGGACGCAGACACGCCTTAATGACGCGAGGAGCTTTCCGTCAGGGCGCCGATCCGAGGGCGCCATGGCATCCACATGGCCTCGGCCCCGAGCGAAAACTCCGATCTTCTGGCACTTCTCGATAGTTGCAACATCTGCCGATGACTTTGCATGCAGAGTTCGACGCGTCTTGACAGATCACGGTGGCCCGATCGGCCAAGCATCCGGCGCCGGTTCGGAGAGGTGTCTTCCCACCCGTTTGGGCGAACAGCGCGACGGGGTGTCCCGTCGTCTTGTGACAGTCTTTTAGACTATGGTAGGAAGATCGATCCAATACGCTGGCGGGTCCATCGGCTCGCTGGCTGTGATCCTTTGCAAGCCCCATAACGAACAAGCAATCAGAATCAGCCAGAGCGAGGAAATCGTCCATGTCGACAGCCAAGGCCACGTACGCGCCGACCCAGTCGAAGTTCTTCAGTGCCACACTCGCTGAGGTCGATCCGGAGATGGCGTCGGCCATTGCCAAGGAACTCGGCCGCCAGCAACACGAGATCGAGTTGATCGCATCCGAGAATATTGTCTCCAAGGCTGTGCTGGAGGCTGCGGGCTCGGTGCTCACCAACAAGTACGCGGAAGGCTATCCCGGACGGCGCTATTACGGCGGCTGCCAGTTCGTCGACGTCGCCGAAACGCTCGCGATCGAACGCGCCAAGAAGCTGTTCAACTGCGGCTTCGCCAACGTTCAGCCGAACTCCGGCAGCCAGGCCAACCAGGGCGTGTTCAATGCGCTTCTCAAGCCCGGCGATACGATCCTCGGCCTCTCGCTCGCCCATGGCGGACATCTGACGCACGGCGCACCCGTCAACCAGTCCGGCAAGTGGTTCAAGGCGACGCACTACGAAGTGCGTCCCGATACGCAGCTTGTCGATATGGATGACGTGCGCAAGGCAGCGCACGAGCACAAGCCGCAGCTGATCATCGCCGGCGGATCGGCCTATCCGCGCACCATCGACTTCGCCGCCTTCCGCAAGATTGCCGACGAGGTCGGTGCCTACTTCATGGTCGATATGGCCCACTTCGCCGGCCTTGTCGCTGCCGGTCTCTATCCGACCCCGGTTCCGCATGCCCACGTCATTACGACGACGACGCACAAGACGCTGCG